>JAUSJX010000008.1 GCA_030647435.1 Candidatus Rokuibacteriota bacterium | reverse complement strand
GTGCCCAGCACGTCCTTCATCAACGCGGCACCCTTGCCCTTGCCCGTGATCTTGGGCATGGGGCAGCCCATGTTGAGGTCGACGATGTCGGCGCCCAGCTCCACGCAGCGATGCGCGGCGCGGATGAGGGCCTGCGGGTCGCGCCCCAGGAGCTGCATCGCCAGCGGCCGCTCCTGAGGGTAGTACGCCGCCATGTCCCCGGCGCGCCGCGTGTCCATCAGGAGCGCGAAGGCGTCCATCTCCTCGGTCGTGGTCAGGCCGCTGCCGCACTCCTTGGCGATGAGCCGGAAGGGCGCGTTGGAGATGGCCGCCATGGGCGCCAGGCGGCAGAGCTGGGGGATTTCAATCTGGCCGATTTTCATGATGGGGTCGGGCGCGAGCCCGGGTTACCCAATATACACCGGCCGCGATCATGATGCGGCAGACCGGGCGCCTGGTCTACCTGCACGTTTGGCCACCCTTTGGAATCTGTACCAGTTCGGGCTCAGACCGATCGGGACTGAGAAGGGGCTTTGTGTTAGCTGTGCTCAGCGCCCGAGTCCGTGACAGCGCTGAACGCGCGGGCGGGAAATGTGGAGAGGGTGGTGGCCCTGGACACGTGCTCCTCAGGCTCCCGGCAACCCTGCTATGAGATTCTCGATCACTCGTTCGAGCGCTTCGTCGGGATCGTAGCGCCCACCGGGAGCCAGTAGGGGGCGGATGTCGCCTCGGAAGTCTGGCCGGCCCGACTTGGCACGAAGGTTCTTCTCGAACTCTTGCCTGGTGACCGCATGCCCCTCTTGCTCCATGTAGTGGAGAAAGCACCGGATGACCGCGGCCGGGTCGAGAAGTCCCTCTTGGAGCCCGAGCGCGAGATCGTAGAGATCGCGGCCCTTGCGGCGCTGGTACAGGGCCCGCATCTTGGTCCCGTAAAGCTCGTCTGTCTCGTACGTCTGCACGTCGGCGCGCCCCGCAAACCATGGGCTCTCGACCGAGAAGGATCGCTGTCGCCAGCCGAGCACGCTGAAGTGCTCGCGCGTGTTGATCTCGATCTTCACTGTGAGCCGTCGCGTCGGCGGGATCTCCGACTCGACCCGGTAGGTGACCGTGTGGCTGATCGGGCTCTTTTCGAAGCTCGACCGCCCCAGTACCGGATCCAGACAGCGCCGGATCGTCCGCATCAGTTCGCCGATGGGGCCCGACTCCACCTGGACGAGATCCAGGTCCTCCGAGAATCGCTGAGGGGCGGACAAGACGAGCTTGTGGATGGCGGTGCCGCCCCGGAAGGCTAGCGAGCGTGCAAGCGTCGGCTCACTGAAGATCTCGACCAGCGCACGTGAGAGCGCCAAGTCATGTTCCACCTGGTCCGGGCCAGCCCAGGGCACCACGGTTCCCCAATGCGTGATGTAGGCGGGCTGGATCACGTGTCGGGCTCTACGGAGTCGTTGACGATGAGCCGCCACCGACGGTCTCGAGGCGCAGCGCGCTCAGCTTGGGCCGGGTTCAAGCGCACGAGGCTCGGGCGTTGGGTCTCAACCCACTGGGCGAGCGGGTCGGCCAGCCGCGCCACGCCGACCAGGTCGAGCAGAAAGCCGAGCCGCTGCGCGTAGGCGAGCTCACCGTCCGCCTCGGCGGCCTTCACGAGTCGCCGAGGCTGGCACGCCTCGGCGAGGTCACGCAGGACCGTGGCCACGTTGGAGAGAAACCCAGCATGCTCGACATAGCGGAGGAGATCCAGGGCTGTGGCTTCTGCGGTGGACACCCGCATGGTCCCGGTTACGGTCTTCACCTCGATGACTGATGTCCGCTCCAGGCGAGCCTTGACGATGAAGCGGATGCGGTTGCGTCCGACGGCGATCGGCCGGCGGGGAGGCGTGGTCACCACCTGGAACTCCTGCGGCGCTTGGTGAGAGGCGCCATGGTGCGCGGCAGCCGTCAGGACGCCCACGTAGTAGGGTGCGTCGAGCCCGCGCATCAGGTCATCGATGAACCAGGTCGCGGGCGGGGCTCCGGCGGCCCGATGCTCGACCGGCACGATCACGTAGAAGCCGCGGCGCGGGCTGACGAGACGTTGCTTGCGAACGAGAAGCTGGGCCGCCTTCTTGAAGTTCTCTGGCTCCGTTGAGAGCGCCGCCAGGGCTTCGGTGCGAAGGAACGTGTAGCGGCCGTGCCCCTGCAGAGTGTCGACGAACTGCCCAAGCCGCCTGGGTTGATCGGAACGTCTCGCGACTGTAGAAGGGGCAGCCATGGCTCCACTTATGATATCTGTGTCGTTTGCATAAAGGGAATAATATCTTCCCTTTTGGCTAGTCTTGGCGGTCCGGATCAAGCGTCTAACTATAGCTTCAGAAGCGGATCTATGTCGCGATTCAGGGTCCGGTCCGCTGGAACGGCACTGAGCCGAAAGAGGATGAGAAGCAGCAGCTATTCGACACTTTCGCTGATCGCACAAGCCACCATCTGATCAACCTCGCGACTCGCCGTGTTTGGCAGCAGCGGCATCCAGAGTGGCAGAAGGCCTATCGGCTCCATGGAACGGGCTCGACGTTCCAGAGGGCGGAGGTCATCGCACGGGAGGTTTACGATCGCGCGGCGCCGGTTCCCGACGGACTCCATCCCCGGACAGAAACGAGTTCCTGCACGAGGTTGTGCAGGCTGTAGAGACTGCTGCCAAGGAACTCGAGATCGGTCTCCGATAGCTCGAAGCGTGCCGCCCGTGATCGAGACGATCATTGCCGAGCCTCGAGGGAATGCCTCCACGAGGTCGGCCCAACGGGTCCCGCGGCCGAAGTCTGGCTCCGGTATTGATGCGCAGGAGCGAGCGCGAGAAAGCTACCGCTTAGCGTGCACGGCGACGGCCGCGCCGGCGAGCGACAGAGTTACAGCGCGCCCAGCTTATCCAGCGCCGCGGTCTACGACATCGCGGTCGAGAGCAGCAGCCTCGTCGGCAATTACCGCGCACAGTTCGACCGGGTCATCCGGAAGTCGGGCTACGCGGAGCTCGTTCGGCTGATCCGAGTCAAGCGTGATCAGCTCCTGAAGTCCAAACGCGCCGCCGCCAACTGAGGAGCATCAGGGGTATCTGGCGCGACCAATCGCTGTGCCAAGACGGTCGGCTGCCGCCCGTGACTGAGAACGGGCTTTGTGTCGCCTACGCTCTCACGACGGCGGGCGGCGCCGAGCGACCGCTCGATTCGGTGTTGTCCCAGGGCGCCCGGCTCATCCTCGTGTGAGGGCCCGCCGGGCCGCTCAGCCCCGCAGGTAGGCGTGGCGGACCACTTCGGAGGCGGCGAGCTCGGCCGCAGTGCCGCGTCCGACGATCTCGCCCTTCTGGAGGAGGAAGCCGTGATGGGCGATGGCAAGGGTCTTGCGGGCGTTCTGCTCGACGAGGAAAACGGTCGTCCCGCCGCGGTTGATGGTCTGCACCATCTCGAAGAGCTGCTCGACCAGGAGCGGCGAGAGCCCCAGCGACGGCTCGTCCAGCAGCAGCAGACTGGGGCGGCTCATGAGCGCCCGCCCCATGGCCAGCATGGCCTGCTCACCTCCCGACATGGTCGCAGCCTTCTGATTCCTCCGCTCCGCCAGTCTGGGGAAAAGCCCATAGACGTGCTCGTGGCGGGCGGCCAGATCAGCCGCCTTCCACTCGGCGAAGGCGCCCATGCGCAAGTTCTCCTCGACCGTCATCCTGGGGAAGACCCGCCGCCCCTCGGGCACCACGGCGATCCCGCGGGCCACGACCTGATGGGTGCGGAGATGGTCGATGCGCTCGCCGTCGAGCCAGACTGAGCCCTCCACCGGCCTGACAATGCCCAAGATGGCGCGGATCAGCGTCGTCTTGCCCGCGCCGTTGGAGCCGAGGAGACACACGATCTCGCCGCGGCCCACGGCGAGCGACACGTCACGCAGCATGGTGATGGGCCCGTAGCGGGTGCTGACCCCGCGCAGCTCAAGCACGGGCGGTCTCCCTGCCGAGATAGGCCTCGCGGACCTCGGCATTGGCGGCAACGGCGGCGAAGGAGCCCTCGGCGATCTTCCGCCCGTAGTTGAAGGCCACGACGCGCCGGCTCACGCCCTCGATCACGAACATGTCGTGCTCGATGATGATCACCGAAAGTCCCGGCATTTCCTCGCGGACGATCTGGAGATCCTTCATCAGCTCCGCCGTCTCCTCGGGGCTCATGCCGGCCGAGGGCTCGTCCAGCAGCAGCAGGCGAGGCTCGGAGGCCAGGGCGCGGCAGATCTCCACGCGCCGGCGGTCGATCTGGGGCAGCTGCCCCACCGGCTCGAAGCCGCGCGCCGGCAGCTCGCGATTAAACAGCGCGAGCAGGTGGGCGGCCCGCTCGATGGCGTTCCGTATCTCGGCGAGGAACCGCGCGCGCCGCACCACGAAATCCGCGAGGCCGCTCCGCCTCCGCGCGTGCATGCCGATCAGCACGTTGTCGAAGACCGAGAGCCCCAGGCAGAGGCGGCTCGCCTGGAAAGTGCGCGCCATGCCGAGCCGCGAGATGACGTGAGCGTCGAGGCCGACGAGGTTCCGGCCTTCGAAGCGGATGTCGCCCGCCGCGGCCGCGTAGAGGCCCGTGAGGGCGTTGAAGAAGGTGGTCTTGCCCGAGCCGTTGGGCCCGATGACGCCCAGGGTCTCGCCGCCATCGACGGCTACGTCCACGGCATCGAGGGCCACTAGGCCACCGAAGCGCACCGTCAACCCCCGCGTTTCCAGCAGGGCGCTCATCGATACCGTCTGACCGCAGCGGGCCAGAGCCCCTGGGGCCGGTAGAGCAGCATGACCACGATCACCACGCCGTAGAGCAGCAGCCGGTACTCGTGCAGGAAGCGGAAGCGCTCAGGCAGCGGCACCAGCAGGCAGGCGCCCAGAACCACGCCGGGGATGGAGTCCACGCCTCCGATGATGATCACCGAGAGCATGACCAGGGAGTAGCCGAAGTCGAAGTCGGGCGGGGAGACGAAGCCCACCATGACGGCGTAGAAGGCGCCGCCCAGCCCGATGAAGAAGTTGCCGATGGAGAAGGCGACCAGCTTGCCGCGGGTGATGGAGATGCCGCAGCACTTGGCGGCGATCTCGTCGTCGCGCAGCGTGTTGAGCGCCAGCCCGAGCCAGGAGTCGTAGAGGCGGCGGATGATCCAGGTCGTGAGGGCGGCCATGAGAAGCGCCGCGTAGTAGAAGTTCGCGTGGGCCGGCAGGCCGATGCCGAACACGGTAGGCTTTGTGGTGAAGGGATAGCCCGCGAGCCGGAGCGTCGGGATGTTCTTGATCCCCTGCGGACCCCCGGTGAACTCCAGGTTGTTCATCAGGATATTGAAGATGAACACGAAGGCGATCGTGACCAGGGCCAGGTAGTGGCCGCGGGTCTTGAGGATGGGGACGAAGAGCACAGCGCCGACCGTGACGGCCACGAGCGGCCCGACCAGGACCGCGAGCCAGGACGGCCACCCTGCGCTCACGGTCAGCAACCCGACGGTGTAGCCGCCCAGCCCCGCGAAGGCCGCGCCCGCCAGGTTGAGGACTCCCGCAGTCCCAATCTGGAAGTTGAGCCCCTGCCCGATCGTCACGTAGAGCAGGGCCAGGGTGGCTACGAAGGTCCAGTAGGGGCTCGCGCTGAGTGCTAGGGGCAGGGCCAGGGCCCCGGCGGCGCCGGCCACGAGCGCCGTCGCGTGGTGGCGCTCGAAGGCCCTCCCGAGTGCCGTTCGGAGCGGCGTGACGAAGCGAGTTGCCGCGAGGCCCACCAGGATGGCCGCGCCGGTGGCGGCGAGGGCAACGGGGCGCTCGGCCAGCACGGCCGCGGCGATGAGGAAGAAGAGGGCTGATTCGGTCAGGAGGACTAGCAGCACGGGCTACACCCGCTCCACCGACTTCTCGCCGAGGATGCCGCTGGGCCTGAAGATGAGGAACAGCATCACCACGGCGAAGGCGACCACGTCGCGGAATTCCGAGCCCCGCGGGATCAGCGCGGCGGACGTGGTCTGGAGCATGCCGAAGAGCAGCCCGCCCACAATGGCGCCGTAGACGTTGCCGAGCCCGCCAATGGCGGCCGCGGAGAAGCCGATGACGCCGCCCGTGATGCCCATGATGAAGTGGACCTCGCCGTAATAGAGGCCCGAGAGGATTCCCGCCACGGCGGCCAGTCCCGAGCCGATGAAGAACGTCGCGTCCACCGTCCGGTCCAAGTTGACGCCCATCATCTGGGCGGCCTCGGGGTCCTGGGCCACGGCGCGGATGGCGGCGCCCATCCGCGTGCGGTTGATGATGAGGTCGACAGCGACCATGGCGCAGAAGCCGATGGCGAGGATGGCCAGGTTCTCGTAACGGACGGCCACGCCGCCCAGCTCGAACCCGCCCTGGGGCAGGAGCTGGGGGAAGCGCTTGGGGTCGGCGCCGCGCGGATAGAAGATCAGCACCGACTCGCGGATGACGAGGCCGAGGGAGAGCGTGGCCAGCAGCGTCATCAGCGGGGATGACCGCGCCAGGGGCTTGACGCACACCCGCTCGGCCGCCACCCCGACGAGGCCGGTGATCAGGATCGAGACGAGGAAGGCCAGGGCCAGCGCCACCGCCCCGTCGCCGATGCCCACCGCGTGGAGCCCGGCCAGCACCGACAGCCCGGCGAAGGCGCCGAGCATGAAGATGTCGCCGTGGGAGAAGTGAATGACGTCGAGCACGCCGAAGAACAGCGTGAACCCGACGGCGATCAGCGCGTACATCACCCCCAGCATCAGGCCGTTGAAGGCCTGCTGGAGGAGCAGCTCCAGCGGCGGCATCCGCGCGCGGCGCGGCCGGCTAGAGCTTCTTGTACTTCAGCCCGGGCAGGGTGCGCTTGCCCGAGGCGTACTCCGAGTCCTCCCAGAGCACCCACTTGCCATCCTGGCTCACGTACTTGGAGATGAGCGCGACGGTGTTCTGGCCGTGGTCGTCGAACTCCACGGGCCCGATGATGGTGTTGGCGTTCTTGGTCCGCTTGAGCCGCTGCGCCACCTTGGCGCGGTCGGGGCCCACGGCCTCGATGGCGTCGATGACGAGGTTGGCGGCCACGTAGGCGAAGGGGCCATAGGCCTCGGCCGGCTCCTTGAAGGCCGCCTTGCCGTAGGCGTCGAGGAACTTCTTGCCACCCGGCAGCTTCTCTGTGGGTGCGCCCTCGACGAAGGCCAGCGTGCCCTCGGCCGACGGGCCCGCCGTCTCGTTGTAGGTGTCGGACTTGATGCCGCTGGTGCCTTGGAACTGGGCGCGGACGCCGAGCTTGTCCATCTGCACCTTGACCCGCACCCCGTCAGGAGTGAGGCCGCCGTACCAGATCACCTCGGGCTTGTCCCCCTTCGCGCGGGTGAGCTCCGCTGCGTAGTCCTTCTGGTCCTTGGCCGTGCCCTGGGCCGAGAGGATCTTGCCGCCCGCCTTCTCCACGAACTCGGTGAACCACTTGGCATGCGCCCGGCCGTAGTCGGTCGTGTCGTGGATCAGCGCGAAGGTCTTGAAGCCCAGGGCCTTGACCGCGAAGTCGGCGGCCACGTTGTTCTGGTTGATCATGGTGCCGTTGACGCGGGTGATCTCGATGTAGTCGTGGCTGTAGGTGATCTCCGGCAGCACGGCGCCCCACACCATGGCCGGCATTCCGGCCTTGTGATAGGTGTCGACGGTCGCGATGGCCGTGACCGAGCAGTAGTGAGTCACGCCCGCGACGACCCGCGGATCGGAGGAGGCCTTGAGCGCCGCCTGCACGGCCACCGTGGGCTTGCACTCGTCGTCCAGCACTTCGGTCTCGTACTGGTACTTGGACTTTGGATCGGCGTTGCGCTCCTGCACGGCCAGCAGGAAGGAGTTGCGCCCGCCGAGGCCGTTGGAGGCCGTGCCGCCGGTGAGCGGCCCGATGAAGGCCAGCTTCACGGTCTTCTTCTGGGCGAGGGCCGGGGCCGCGGGACCCAGCGCCAGCGCGACGCCGACGACCGCGCTCCCGCGCAGGATCTCGCGGCGGCTCAGATGGCTCGAGGACTCAGGGTGGGACATGGGCTCCTCCTCCAGGGTCAGGGTGTGGGAGCGGGGCGCTCCGGGAGCGCGGTCTGAGGATACTCAAAAGCCGAGTTGAAGGCAACGTGGGGGAGGGGCGTCGCGTGAAGCGTGCCGAGCCTAGCGGGGATTATTCATGAACGCGTGTTGCGCGTCCTACCCGCCCCCTCATTTACTCAGCCCTCGCCTCGCCGCTGAGCGGCTCAGCTCGAACTGCGGCCCTCTCCCCCTCTGGGGGCGAGGGATTCGAAATGGCTCCCTCTCCCTCGGAGAGGGAGAGGGTAGGGTGAGGGTGGCGATGTCTTCACGAATAATCCGCGCTAGGGCCCGTCAGCGAGCGTCACCTGATGTAGAATCACCGCCATGTCCAATGGAAGCCCGACCGCGCTCCTGCTCAATGCCGGCCACGCCCTGGACCACCTCTTCCTCCTGATCTTCGCCACTGCCGTGGCGGCCATCGCCGCCGAGTGGGGAATGGCCTGGCAGGATCTGATGCCCTACACCGTGGGCGCTTTCGTCATGTTCGGCCTCGGCTCCTTGCCGGCGGGCCGGCTCGGCGACCTCTGGGGGCGTCGCGCGATGATGATCGTCTTCTTCCTCGGCATGGGCGTCTCGGGACTGCTCGTGGCCCTGGCCAAGGACGCGTGGTCGCTGGCGGCGGTCCTCACCCTGATGGGCGTATTCGCGTCCATCTACCACCCGGTCGGCATCCCGATGCTGGTGCAGAACACGCGGAGGCCGGGCTTCACCATCGGCCTCAACGGTCTGGCCGGCAATCTGGGGATCGCGGTGGCGGCGGTGTTGACCGGGTTCCTCGTCAAATATTTCGGCTGGCGCGTGGCCTTCGCAGTCCCCGGCGGGCTTGCCCTCGTCTTCGGCGCGCTCTTCGCGCTCCTCGCCCCGCGGGAGCACGTGGCGCCGGCCCGGCGGGCGCAGAAGACGGTGGAGCTTCCGCCGTCGGTGATGGCGCGCGTGCTCCTCGTGATGACGCTTGCCGCCATCTCGAGCAGCCTGATCTTCAACTTCACGACCAACGGCAACGGGAGGCTCCTCGCCGAGCGCCTGGCCGGGCTCGTGGACGACCCAGCCACGCTGGGCGTGCTGCTCGCGTTGGTCTACACCATCGCCTCGCTCGCCCAGTTGGTCGTCGGCCGGCTGATCGACCGCTACCCGCTCAAGTGGATCTACCTGCCCATCGCCGGCTCCCAGGTGGTGCTCTTCGCCCTCGCCTCCCAGGCCACCGGCTGGCCGCTCTACGCGGCGATGCTCGCCTTCATGGTGTTCGTGTTCGGCGCCATCCCCTTCATCGACGCCATGATCGTGCGGTACGTGGACGACCGGATGCGCTCGCGCGTGTCGGGCATGCGGCTGGCGGTGTCCTTCGGGGTGAGCTCGGTGGCTGTCTACCTGCTCGGCCCCACCGTGAAGGCCGCCGGCTTCACGACGCTGCTCATGGTGATGGCCATGATCTCCGCCTCGACCACGCTCTTCGTCGCGTTCCTGCCCGGCAGAATTCCGACCTCGGCCGCCGCGCCGGCATCCGCGCCCGTGGCCGCCGGCTGATCGGGCCCGGTTCGCCAAGTATCCACCGGCCGCATGGTGGAGGCGGGCTCAGGCCGATCGTGACTGAGACTGTTTTGCGGTTTCTCATGCTCGCGTATTGCGCGGCCAGTTTTCTGCACTTTCTTCACAACGCCGTGTTCCTGCACGAATACCCGAACCTGCCGGGGTGGCTTTCATCGGCTCGCGTCTATGCCGCATGGTGCGGAGTAACTGCGGTTGGGCTTGTCGGCTATTGGTTGCACCGCGCGGGTTATCGGATGACCGGCCTGATGACAATCGCGGTCTATGCCGCGCTTGGATTTGGCGGGCTCGAGCACTACGTGCTCGCGCCCGTGTCGTCGCATTCGTTCACGATGAATCTGACGATTGGAGTCGAAGCGCTGGCGGCCGTGTCGCTGCTGATCGCGGTCTGTGTCAAGGCCGGGAGGGCATGAGCCGGCGCCGGCCGTGACCGAAAGCGGACCTCAGGCGCGCGCGATCCGGTCGGCGATTTCTCGCGCCCAGGCCATGGGCTCGGCGGCGTCTGTTACGGATCTCGGCCTCGCGCAGGACGCCGAGCGGGAGGATGTGGTCGGGCTCACGGCCGGAGGCGAGGGCGTGGACCCAGGCAACCTGGTCCTCCCTCGGGACCTACCGTGTCACAGCGTTATGTTGCTTACGCGCCATGGCTTCCTCATTCAGCGCGCGCCCGCTCGCGCAACACAAACTTCTGAATCTTGCCGGTGGCGGTGGTTGGCAATGGTCCGAATACGACCGACTTCGGCGCTTTGTAGTGCGCCAGTTGTTCGCGGCAGAAATTGATGATCTCGTCGGCGGTCGCCGCCGTCCCTGGCCTGAGCTGCACGAAGGCGCACGGCGTCTCGCCCCATTTCTCATCGGGTCGCGCCACCACGGCAGCGAGCTGCACGGCGGGGTGCTTGTAGAGCGCGATCTCGACCTCCACGCTTGAGATGTTTTCGCCACCGGAAATAATGATGTCCTTGGCGCGGTCCTTGATCTCGATATAGCCGTCCGGGTGCTCGACGGCGAGGTCGCCGGTATGCATCCAGCCGCCACGGAACGTCTGCGCGGTGACCTTCGGGCTCTTCAGATAACCGAGCATGACGGTGTTGCCGCGCACCATAATTTCGCCGATGGTTTTGCCGTCGCGTGGCACGGGTTTGAGCGTCTTGGGGTCGGCGACCATATGTCCCTCCACCACCGGATAACGCACACCCTGGCGTGCGATCAGCGCCGCACGCTCCTCGAGAGGCAGATCAACCCAGCCATCCTGCGGCACGCACAGCGTCGAAGGGCCCTGCAATTCGGTCATGCCGTAGATGTGCGTCACGCGGAATCCGAGTTCCTCCATGCTCTTGATCACCTTGGCTGGCGGCGGCGACCCTCCGGTCTGGATATCGACGACTTGGTCGAAAGCACGTCTTTGTTCCGCTGGCGCGCTGACCAGCATGTTGAGCACCGTGGGCGCGCAGCACATATGCGTCACGTCGTGCTCGGCGATCATCGAGAAGATCAGCGCCGGATCGACCTTGCGCAGGCAGACATGCGTGCCACCCATCGCAACGACCGACCACGGGAAGCACCAGCCGTTGCAGTGAAACATCGGCAGCGTCCACAGATAGACCGGGCGCGGCGGCATCGGCCAAGCCATGATGTTGCCGACCGCTTCCAGGAATGTGCCGCGGTGGTGGTAGACCACGCCCTTGGGGTTGCCGGTGGTGCCCGATGTGTAGTTCAGCGCGATGGCGCTGCTCTCGTCGGCCGGCGGCGTCCAGTCGAAATTCGGATCGCCGGCGGCAATAAAATCTTCGTATTCGATCTTGCCAAGCCGCTCACCCGGTCCCGAGTAAAGCTCGTCGTCGACATCGATGACCAGCGGCTGCCGCTTCAGCTGCGCCAAGGCGGGCCCGACCTGGGCGGCGAATTCGCGGTCGATGATCAGCGCCTTGGCCTCGCCGTGCTTGAGGATAAAGGCGACGGTTGCCGCGTCGAGCCGCGTATTGATGGTGTTGAGCACCGCCCCCAACATCGGCACGCCGAAATGCACCTCGACCATCGCCGGCACGTTGGGCAGCATCACCGAAACGGTGTCACCGGCGCGGATACCGCGCCGCGCCAGGGCCGACGCCAGCCGCCGCGCGCGATCGTAGAATTGACGATAGCTGTATCGCCGCGCGCCGTGGATGACGGCGACACGGTCGGGGTGAATCGCAGCGGTTCGCGGCAGGAACGACACCGGAGTCAGCGGCGCAAAATTCGCCGTGTCAGGTATCAGGCCCGCAAATAAGCCGCCCGGGCCGGCGTGACGTTCGCCGGACGGGGTTGTCCGTTTGGCTGCACCGCCTTTGGATTTGGCCTGCGATCGCGCACGGACTGCTATCTTCTTGCGCTTGCCCATGTTTTGCCCCCCCGCCTCTGTCTTTGTGAATCGGGTCGTTTTGCGAGCCCGGCGCTTCCTCCATCGCGGCTCCGCCGAGTGTTGTGGCGGTACACGCAAGATCAGCTTGGCGTCAGGCTAGCATAAGAGTCGCGAAAAGCGGCTGCGTGCACGCCCGCTGGGGAAACATGGTAACCTCAGCGGCTGGGGGAAACCGGCCGGCATGGGTCGAGCCCATATGACATCCACGCGGGCAAGGGGAGGAACGCCATGCTCAAGAAGTACGCGGCACTGGCCGCATCGCTGGCTATGATCGCGGCGTCGGCCATCGCAACGCCGGCATCCGCGCAGGAACGTACCGTAAAGATCACCGGCTTCGGCGCCAAATCGGGCGTGGTTCGCGTGTTCGGCGTGAACAGCGAGGCCGCTTTGAAGGCGGCCGCGGAAGAGATCAACAAGGCCGGCGGCGTCACGCTCGGCGACGGCGCAAAGGCCAAGATCACCATCGAGTTTCTCGATGACCGGTGCAATGCCGAGGAAGGCATTTCCGTGGTCCGCCGCATCGCATCGACCGACGCGTTCGTGGCCGTCGGGCCGACCTGCTCGAACGTCGCGGAATCACTGTTCGGCATCCTGCAGAAGAAGGTCGGCGATGCGTCGGATACCGGGTTGCAGTTCCCGATTATCGCCGATGTGGCCGCGAAAGGCGGCCTCGCCAAGATTTCGGAGTGGTCGTTCCGCAACGTGCCGAGCGAATTCGAAATGTACAAATCATTGTTCGCCTGGCTGAAGACCCAGCACCCGGATCTCAAGACCATCTACGGCGGGGTTGAGAAGGACTTCGCGCATTCGAACGCAACGTTCGGCGTGATGAAGGCGCAAGCGGAGGCCAACGGCCTCAAGATCGCTGGACAGAGCGAATGGCTGCTCGCGGACGCTACCTTCTCGACCCAGGTGCGCGAGATGAAGCGCGCCAATCCTGATATCGTGGCCATTTCGGCGCATCCGTTTACGACCTGCGGCGTGCTCAAGGAAATGGAACGGCAGGGAGTAAAGCCGAAGCTGCTGATCGGCCTCACCAGCTCGTCCAGCATCGAGACCTTGCAGGGCTGTGCCAAGCAGGCGGAAGGGATCATCATCCCGACCAGCTTCGCTCCGGTCACGCCGGAGGCAAAGAAAGCCGCTGAGCAGGTTGCCAAGTTCGGCGGCAGCGCCGACCTACACAGTGCGGCCGCGTACGAAATCGTTTACATCCTCAAGGGCGTGATCGAGTCGCAAAAGATCATGGCCAGGCCCGACACCGTGGCGGCTGATCGGGTCAAGATGCGTGAAGGCCTCGCGGCGTTGAAGGAGACCACCGGTCTTCTCGGCAAGGTCGGACGCACGCCCGATCGTGAAGCGATCAAGCCGTTCCTTTTCGTACATGCCAAGGACGGCAGCTGGCAGGTTCTTTATAAGCCAGCGTCCTGATCGCCCTCGGCGCAATCGCGGATCGCGGCGAAAGCCGCGGTCCGGCGCGCGCTTCTCATCGGCGCAAGTAACGAGTTGGCCGAGCCACCGGCGTGAATATTCTTGACGCGATCGACACGATCCAATCGATTGCCGACGGTGTGCTGTTCGGCGCGACCTATGCGTTGCTGGGGATAGGGTTCACGCTCGTCTTCGGCGTGATGCACAAGATCAACCTGTCCTATGCCGCCGCCTCCGTAGGAGCCTCCTACGCCAGTTTGTTGATACTCGCCGGCATCAAGGCGCCGCCGCCGCTGGTCTTTTTGCTGGCCGCAATCTGCGGCGGATTCATCGGCGGCATGGTCTACATCGTCGCGTTCCGATTCATCCCCCTGGCAAACCCGCTCGCAACTCTGATGTCCACCGTCGGGTTGCTGCTGTTGATCGACGAGATCATCGTGCACACGACGGCCGGCGTGCCGCTCGCTTATCCCGCGCTGTTTTCGGATGTGATCATCCGGGCGGGACCGTTCAGTCTGCGCGGCGATTTGATGTTCGTGTTCGTGTTGGGTTGCATCTGCATGATGCTACTCCTGTTGTTGCTGTATCGCACCAAGCTCGGCCTCGCCACTCGCGCCGTGTCACAGCAACCGGTCGCAGCTGAGCTTTGCGGCATCAGCATCACGGGCGTGAACGGGCTGACCTTCGTGATCACCGGCGTCGTGGGTGGCATCGCCGGCGCAATGATTGGGGCCGCCATCGGCATGCTCTCTCCGCTGTTATCGCTGCCGTTGACCGTCAAGGGCCTGATCGTCACGGTGATCGGCGGCCTCGGCAGCATCCCCGGCGCGATCATCGCCGGCCTGCTGGTCGGAGGTCTTGAGAACCTGTTCCAGTTCTTCCGCGGCGTCTCGGAGCGCGACCTCTACATCATGTTGTTGTTGTTCGTGTTCCTTGTATTCCGGCCCGGTGGCCTGTTTGCAGCGTCGGCCGAGCGAGACTGAGCGCCCGGGGACAACTCGATGGATTTCTATCTTGGGCTCTTGCAGATCATCGGTGTTCACACCCTGCTGGGACTGTCGGCCTATTGCGTGCTGTTGACCGGCCAGGTGAGCCTCGCGCAGGCGGGGTTTTTTGCCGTCGGCGCCTATGTTGCGGGCATGCTTACGGTGCTCGCGGCGTGGCCGCTCGTCCCGGCGCTGGCCGTGGCGGCGATCGCGGGGGGAGCGGTCGCCTGCGCCGTTGGTTTTCCGGCATTGCGGGTGAAGGGGCTGATGCTTGTGGTCGCCACCGTCGCATTCGGCGAGGCGGTTCGCCTGTTCTTCTTCAACTTCGATTATCAAGTGGCGCGAGGCGGAATCCGAATCGGCCCGCATGGCGGCGAAGGCTTCCGTCAGATCCGCTATTTCCCTGAACACGGCTGGAGCACGCTCGATGTCGTGTTGTTCGTATGGAGCGCAGTCGCGCTGGTGATGGCCGCGTTGTGGTGGATGGACCGCTCCCGCGCCGGCGCGGTTTTGCGGGCGGTCGGCGAGGACGAGCTTGCGGCACAGAGCACCGGTATTAACGTCACGGCGGTGAAGGTCTCGGCAATGGCGATCGGCGGGGTGATAGCCGGCTTCGGCGGCGGGATTTTTGCGCACTACACGACCCATATCGAGCACGTGCAGTTCGGCGTGGTTCTCGCTACCTTCGCGATCGCCTATCCCATCCTTGGGGGACTTTCAAGTGTCTTTGGTACGCCGCTCGCCGTCATCTTCATCCAGGGCTTTTTGATCGAGGGCCTGCGCTTTCTCGGAGATTGGCGTAACTTGCTGTTCGGGGGGCTGATCGTGCTGGCGATGAACCTGCGCCCGCGCGGACTGCTCGATGCCGGCTCGACCATCGCTCTGAAGCGTCTGTTTGTCAGGATTAAGGAGCGCGCCGGTGCTTGGCCTCAGCGGGTTGACTAAATCTTTCGGGGGAGTCCGGGCCGTCGACGGCGTCGACCTCGCCGTCGCCCAGGGCGAGATTGTCGGTCTTATCGGCCCCAATGGATCAGGCAAGAGCACAATCGTGAACCTCATTTGCGGCTTGTTCCCGCCGACCGCGGGCCGCGTGGTGTTCCGCGACGCGGATATGTCCGATCTGTCGGCGCACGCCCGCGTGGCTCGGGGCATTTCGCGCACGTTTCAGAACATCCGGCTGTTCGGGCAGTTGACGGTGTGGCAGAATTTATGGGTCGCTCAGAATTCCGGTGAGCACCGCGATGCGGAGCGCTTTGTGACACGCTGGCTTGGCGGCGCGCGTCGAGCCCGCGCCGAGATCGACCGCATGCTGGAATTCTTCGACCTTGGGCACAAGCGAGACGAGTTGGCGGGCAATCTCGCGTTCGGCGAGCAGCGGCGGCTCGAGTTTGCCCGCGCGCTCGCCGCCAAGCCGTCGTTGGTGCTGCTCGACGAGCCGGCGGCAGGCATGAACGCCGAGGAAATCGACCAGCTCGAGGACCGGATCCGCAAGTTGCGCCAGGATGGCATCACCATCCTGTTGATCGAGCATCATATGGAATTGATCATGTCGGTCGTCGATCGCATCGCGGTGCTCAATTTTGGGCAGAAGATCGCGGAAGGAACTCCAGCCGAGATCCAGGCCAATCCGGCGGTGCGCGAGGCTTATCTCGGCACTGCCACGGGCGGGTGAGGCGTCCCTTGCTCGATGTATCGGGTCTTGTCACCACCTACGGCAAGATCGAAGCATTGAAGGGCGTATCGTTGGGCGTCGAGAGCGGCCGGATCACCTGCCTGCTCGGGCCCAATGGGGCGGGCAAGACCACACTGATGATGACGATCGCCGGCATCCTCACACCGCGCCGCGGTTCGATCCGGCTTGACGGCACCGAGCTCGTCGGCCTGTCGCCGGCCCGGATCGTCGCGCGAGGCGTGGCGCTGGTGCCGGAGAATCGACTGGTGTTTCCGCAGATGAGCGTGCGCGAGAACCTTCTCGCCGGAGCCTATCAACGCAGGGACAGGGCGGAGATCGCCACCGATATCGAACGCATGTGCAATCGTTTTCCGCGCCTGCGCGAGCGATACGAGCAACTCGCCGGCACACTCTCGGGGGGTGAGCAGCAAATGCTCGCGGTGGCCCGCGCCCTGATGTCGCGGCCGCGTCTGCTGCTGATGGACGAACCCTCGCTCGGTCTCGCGCCGCTGATCGTAGCCGAAATATTCTCGATCCTTACCGAACTGAACCGCGACGGGACCACCATCTTTCTGGTTGAGCAGAACGCCCACATGGCGCTCAAGGTGGCGCATCAGTTCTTTTTGATGGAACAGGGGCGTGTGACATTCAAGGGAACACCGGGCGAGCTCGCTGAGGATGACGTCATCCAGCGCGCCTATCTTGGGACACGCCGCGGCGCGAACTGACACCGGCCCAGCCGATGATCGACTTCGCGCAAAATTCGATCGACGGGATGATGATCGGATCGTCGTATGGGCTGCTCGCGCTCGGGTTCACACTGATCTTCGGCGTCATGCAACGGCTCAACCTGTCCTATGGTCCATCGATCATGGTGGGGGCCTATCTCGGCACGTTGGTGTACCTGAATCTCGCCGTCGGTCCGATCGCGGTCGCGGCCGTGACGGTTGTGGGCGCGGTGCTCGCCGGCATCTATGTCGAACGGCTGTGCTTCGCGCCGATGGCGGCCGGCGCCGGCATCGCATCAATGGTGTCGAGCTTCGCGATCTGGATGCAACTCGAACAGGCGGCCATTCTGCTCCTGCCGCGCCACACGTATCCGTTCCCGCCGCTCACAACCGGTGCGCCGCTGGCACTGGGCCCGTTCCTGTTGCGGGCCGACCACGTGATCATGCTGGTGTGCGCACTGGGATTGTCAGCGGGGTTGCAGCTGCTGCTCTACCGCTCCCGCTACGGCCTCGCGCTGCGCGCCATCATCGGCAATCCGGTGGCCGCGCATCTGGTCGGCATCAATGTCAAGACCGCCGTTCGCTTGGCCTTTGCCGTTGCGTCCGCGATCGGCGGGATCGCCGGCTACCTGGTGCTCGCCACCGACCAACAAATCACCCCGATGTTCGGCATGTGGGCGACGTTCAAGGGCCTAATCGCCATGATGATCGGCGGGCTGGGCTCAATACCGGGGGCGATTCTGGGGGGATTGCTGCTGGGTGTTCTGGAAGCGCACAGCCAGTCGTATTTCGGGCCGCAAGTTCGCGATCTCGCCGCCTATATGCTGCTGTTCGTGTGTCTGGTGCTGCGGCCGGGCGGATTGCTTGGCGAGGCACCGACGCGCGAGACAATGGTCGACCACGGGAGCGCCTGACCGATGGACGATTATCTGATCGGCGTGCTTTCAAACATCGGCGTCATGTCGTTCCTCGCGCTATCGGCCTATCTCCTGTTGCTGACGGGCGAAATCTCGTTCGGGCAGCAGGCGTTCTTCGCCATCGGCGCCTATGCTGCCGGGATCGCGACCGCGCTGTGGGGCTGGCCGCTCGCGGCGGCGCTTGTATGGGGCGCCGCAACCGGCGGCGCGGCGGCGGTGCTGGTCGGCGTGCCGACGCTCCGACTGCACGGACTGTATTTTGCGATAGCGACGCTGGCATTCGCCGAGATGGTGCGGTTGCTGTTCGAATTGTTCCGGTATCAGATTCCGATTGACGGCGAGTTGGTCGGTCCCAATGGCGTCGACGGCTTCGGCAACATCCGCTATATCTTCGAACACGAGGTCGGGCCAATGCAATTCTTGCTGGTGATCTACGGCCTGCTGGCCGCCGCATTGGCCGGCTTCATGCTGCTGGAGCGTTCGCGCCTGGGCGTTGTCTTTCGAATGGTCGGCGCGGACGAAGTGCTTGCCGAGCTGAACGGCGTCGCCGTCGCCCGTCACAAGACGCTCGCCGCCTGTATTGCCGGTGCTATCGCGGGAGTGGGGGGCGGGCTCTATGCGCATCTGACCACCTATGTCGAACCGCGTATCTTTGACGTGATGCTTGGCGTGCACAGCCTCGCCTACGGCCTTATCGGCGGGCTTGGCACCGCATTCGGCCCTCTGCTCGGCGTGCTGATCGATATCGGCGTCTTGGAATCGATCAGAGCGTTCGCGGGTTATCGGATGATCATCTTTGGCGGCCTGGTCGCAATCCTGCTGATCTTGCGCCCGCGCGGCCTGCTTGACGAACCGGTCGTGCATCATATCGGACGCGCGTGGCGTCGTGTTCGGGATCGGGTCTTGCGATCGACGCGGCAGCCGGCGGCGAGAGGCGGATGAGACGAATGACGCGGTGCCCATGACGGCAGTAGCACGTTCGCAACTATGTTCTGCGCTGACGATCGTGGTCTGTTGTGCAGGCGCGCTCAGCGCTGCGGAGGTGCGAGCCAAAGCCGAGGTGACGTGTCAGCCGACTGGCAAACCGTTGCAATATGACTGCAGCATCCGCCTCACGCACGCTCGCACCGACGCGCCGCTGACCGATGTCACGGTGATGGTTGGCGCCGACATGCCGTCGATGCCGATGATGCACAATGTACGGCCGATGAAGGCGACGGTCGGCCGCGAGGCTGGTTCGTATGAAGCCCGCCTCGACCTCGAAATGCTCGGCGACTGGGCCGTGCGCCTGGATCTTATTGGCAAAGTGCGTGACCGGGTGGTGAAGGTCATGCGTTTTGAGGAAGATCGCGTAAGCGCCGCCAACGCGCCGGCGAAACCGTCATCTCCGCAGAAACATTGAGCGCATGGGAAACACGAAGCAGGCGCTGGCCTTCGTGGCCAGCCCGAAAGGTCATCTCGTCGGTCGCAATCAGGCGCGCGCGATCCGGTCGGCCAGCTCCCGCGCCCAGGCCGCGGGCTCGGCGGACATCACCAGCTTCTCCGCCCCGCCCTCGCCGAAGGAGCGAGTGGCATCGATGCCGAGCTTCGCGGTCAGCCCCTCGGGGCTTGCCGAGGGATCGAGGATCGCGCCGAGGCTCCCGCTGATGACGACCAGGTCCCGATCGGCCTGGACCCGCGTCGCCATGGCCCACAAGACATCCGACTCGTCGAACACGTCGATGTCGTCGTCCACGATGACCACGAGCTTGAGGTAGTGATCCACGCCGAGGACCACCGAGATGGCGTGCTTGGCCTCGCCGGGGCGCGTCCGCTTGATCGACACGTACGCGGTGAACGACGCGCCGCCTGACATCGGCACGTGCACGGCGCGCACCCCCGGGACCACGCGGCGGAGCGCGTTGCTGATCTCGGCCTCGCGCAGGACGCCGAGCGGGAGGATGTGGTCGGGCGCCCGTCCGGAGGCGATCGACTGGAACCACGCGCCCTGCCGCAGCACGATGGCGCGCGCCACGAACACATTGTCGGTGCTCCGCCGGGAGAAGTAGCCGGTGAACTCTCCGAAGGGGCCTTCAGTCTCGCGCACGCCGGCGAGGATCTCGCCTTCGATCACGATCTCGGCCCAGGCCGGGACGTCGAGCTCGACCGTCTCCGCCCGCCGAAGCTGCATGGGCTCCCCGAACAGCCCACCGACCACCTCGAACTTGGAGATCTCAGGCGCCGGATAGGAGAGTGACCCCATCCCGACGGCAGGATGCAGCCCGATGACGATGGCGCAGTCGAGGCTCCGCCCCGCCTTTTCCGCCCGCTGCTGGAACTCGTACATCCGCCGGCGCGAGTGCAGGCTCACTCCCAGCCGGTTCGGCCCCTTGACCTGGAAGCGGTGGAAGCCCGCGGTGGACACGCCGGTTGCCGGGTCCCGCGCGGTGAGGAGCCCCGCCGTCAGGTAGGGACCTCCGTCACCCGGAAAATACGTCGGGATGGGCAGGGCACCCAGGTCGACCGCATCATCACCACGCTGGACGTCCACAGGGAATGGCGGGCGGTCGAGGACGACGGGCTTGAGCGGCTCCTTCAGCCGCTTGGCGTACTCCTCCGGGAGCTGCGCCAGGCCGACACCGAGAGCCGTCGCGAGCCCTCGCCGGCTCGCCATGACATTCGACACCACGGGAATCGAGTGGCCGCGGACCTGCTCGAAGATCAGCACGGGGAACCGCCGCCGCCGCTCCAGCTCGAGCGCCAGCGCCTGGGTCTGGTACGCGAGGTCCACGGGCTCGCTGATGCGCACCACCTCGCCAGGCTGGGCCTGCTCGAGCGCCGACACGAAGCCGCGGAGGCTCTGGCGCGTCCCGTCGTCACTCATCGGTCGAGGCATGGCGGGATTCTACACCGGGCTCACGAGGCCGGGCGCGGTACGATCGCGGGCGCCTTCCGCTGCGCCAGCCAGACGGCGGCCAGGCACGCCACGCCGAGGACGTCGCTGATGGCGCCCGGGAAGATCAGGAGCAGGGCGCCACCCAGCAGCACCCCCCGCTCCCACAGGCGCGTCGGGCCGTGGAAATATCCGATGAGCCCGGCGCCGAGCATGACGATGCCGATCGTCGCCGACAGCGTGCGCCACACGATCGCCAAGGGGCTCGACCCGAGCATCAGGAGCGCGGGGTCATACGCGAAGCTGAACGGGATGATGAACCCGGAGAGCGCCAGCATCATGGCCGTCCACTGCGTGCGCCACACGTCGGCACCCGCGATCGAGGACGTCGCGTAGGTGGAGATGGCGGTGGGCGGCGTCAGGTCCGCCAGGATGCCGAAATAGAACACGAACATGTGCGCCACGAGCTTCGGCAGGCCGAGCTGCACCAGGGCCGGGGCGGCCATGATCGACGTGATGATATAGGTGGCTGACGTGGGAAGCCCCGTCCCTAGGACCAGCGCCGCGATCATGGTGAGCACGAGCGTCGCCAGCATGTTCCCGCCGGAGATCCCGAGGATCCCGCTCGCCAGCTTGAGGCCGAGCCCGGTGGCCGACACCACCCCCACCACGATCCCGACGGTGGCGCAGGCGAGCGCGACGGGCATCGCGTTCTTGGCACTCTCGACCAGGATCGACATCATCTGTCCGAACCTGATGCGCGTCTCGCTCCGCACCCAGCTCGCCGCCACTCCGGCCACGAGGGCCCAGAAGCCCGCGAACATGGGCGAGCGGCCCTCTACGATGAAATACACGAGCACCGCGGGCGCGGCCAGCAGGTGGAAGTCGCGCTTGAGCACCGCGCCGAGCCTCGGAAGGTCCGCCCGCAACATGACGGGGAGCCCCTGGCGCTTCGCCTCGAAGTGGACCATCACACCGACGGCAACGAAGTAGAGGATGCCGGGGATGGTCGCGGCAAACGCGATGGTCGCATAGGGCACGCCGAGCGTCTCGGCCATGATGAAGGCGGCCGCCCCCATCACCGGCGGGATGAGCTGGCCTCCCATGGACGCGCAGGCCTCGACCCCCGCTGCGAATTCGGGCCGATAGCCGGCTCGCCGCATGAGCGGAATGGTGAAGGCGCCCGTGGTCACCGCGTTGGCGATGGCGCTTCCGTTGATGGTGCCGAAGAGCCCGCTCGAGATCACCGCCACCTTGCCGGCGCCTCCCCGCGTGTGCCCCGCGACTGCCAGCGCGCTGTCGGTGAAGAAGCGCAGCAGGCCGCCGTGCGACATGACGCCGCCGAATAGCACGAAGAGGAAAATGTACGTGGCCGACACGAGGGTCGGCACCCCGAACACCCCCTGCATGGTGAGCATCTGCGTATCGAGCAGTTTGAGGAAGGTTTCCCCGCCGTGGGAGAGAAAGCCGGGCAGCTGGGGTCCCGCGAAGGCGTAGGCCACGAAGAGGAGGGCCAGGACCACGAGGGACGGCCCGATGTGGCGGCGCGCGGCTTCCAGGAGGAGCAGCACGAATAGCACACCGACGGCGACGTCGCCGCGCGCGGGATCGTCCACCAGCGCCATGCGGGATGTCAGTCGCGCGTTCTGGGCGACATAGTACGCGGCGCACGCCAGCGCCAGGAGTGCACATCCCGCGTCGAGCCACCGGAGCGACGTCGGGCGCCGAGCCAGCTTGGCGGCCGCGGCCGCCGAGTCGGGACTGGGCGGCACCAGGAAGCCGAGCGCCACCGCGGAAGCCACGTGCACCGGCAACTGGATCAGCAGATCGAACGTGCCCAGTGCCGCCGTGTAGAGCTGGAAGAGCGACCAGGCTCCGGCGAGCCATCGGGCGCTCCGGGCGACCGGGTCGGCGGCTATTTCATCCACCCCTTCTCCCGGTATGCGCGCTCGGCTCCGGCGTGAAGGGGAAGACCGACCTTGGCGGGCTGCCAGGCCGTGGCCGGGTCGAAGTCCTGGAGCCCGGCATGGCCGCGCACCAGCGCGTCCTTGTTCTCGATAATCGTCTTCGTCACCGTGTACGCGATGGCCTCCGGCAATTCCTTGTTGGTGATGACGACGGTGGGAAAGCCCACGGTCTTGACCGGCTCCGTCTGGCCCTTGAACGTGTTGGCCGGCATGGTGGCCGGCGTGTAGCCCAGCGGGGCGAGGCCCCGGATCGTCTCATCGTCGAGCCCGAGGAACTTCACGTCGGATGAGTTCGCGATCTCGTTGACCGACGGATGCTTGGCCGTGATCACCGCGATCAGCATGTCGACCCGGCCGTCCCGGAACGAATCGACGATGATGTTGTAGCCGACGTGGGCCGTCGAGCCGCCCCAGCCCTTGAGATCGGCGTAGGTCAGCCCCTCGGCGCGAAGGAGCTGACGCGCCGCGAACTCGCCCAGCGAGCCGACCGGCTGCGAGACGAGCTTGACGGGCAGCTTTTTGTCCTTCATCTCCTTGAGCGAGTTGACCGGTAACTTCTTGCTCGCCACGGCCACGAGGTAGTAGGTGTCGAGACCGCCGGCGAGCGCGCGCAGATTATCGAGCTTGGTGTCGTACGCCTCCTTGCCCTCCCACGCCCAGCGGTTGGTCACGGTGAAGGAGAGCCCGAGCGGCGTTTCGTTCTTGGCCACGAGCCGGGGATTGCCGACGCCGCCCGCCCGCGGCTTGACGTCGATGTTGGAGCCGGGCGGCAAGGACTTCCGGAGCAGCTCGGCGATGGTGGCGCCATACACGTACCAGGCGCTGCCGGTGTCCAGGGTGGAGAACGCCAGGTTGACCGGTTGCTGAGCCGGGGCAGCCGGCGCCCACGTGAAGATCAGCAGCGCCGCCGCCGCCCAACACCTTGCGAATAGCTTCATGAGCTGTTCCTCCCGGCCGCAGTATATCCTACGCGCTGGAGCCGGGCTCAGGCCCGGTTCACCAAGTAGACACCCGCCGCGATGACGGCGCCGCAGACGGCGACGGCGGCCGTGATGGGCTCGCCGAGGAAGATCCAGGCGAGCAGGGCGGCCAGGACGGGCGTGAGGTAGGAGTAGGTCGCGGCCGCGCCCGCCGTCACCCGCTGGAGGCCGTAGGAGAAGAGCTGGTTGGAGCCGATGGTCACGATGAGGGCCATCGCGATGACGAGCGTCCAGGCGAGCGGGCTCATGGCCGCGGCCGCGCGCGCGACCGTCACCGCGTGAGTCGGGCCGGTGACGAGAAGGAGCGCGACAGTGCCGGCGAGCGCCGCGTGGATGGTCACCTGCGTCACGCGGTGGCGGCGCAGCAGGTCCTTGAAGCAGAGGATGTAGACGACCCAGGCCAGCGAGTTGGCGACCATGAAGCCGATGCCGAGGGCGTCGTGCTCGCCGCCGGCGCTCGGATGGCGCCCGAGCAGCACGAGGGCCGCCGTACCGGCGAGCGCCAGCGCGAGCCCCGCCACCTGCCTGCGCGTCGCGCGCTCGCCCAGCAGCAGCGCGCCCAGCAGCAGCACCCAGGCGGGCTCGGTCATCCGCACGAGCGCCGTGTTCGCGACCGAGGTGTAGATGAGCGCCCAGTAGAGCGTCAGGCTGAACGCGGGCACGAGCGCGACGCCCGCGACCAGGAGGAGCGCCCACTCGCGCGGGGTGTAGCGGGGCGCCCGCCGCCAGGTCGCCGCGGCGTACGGGACGTAGAAGAGCGCGGCCAGCAGGAAGCGCAGCCAGGTCAGGGTGAGGGGATCGATCTCCCTCAGCACCACCTTGACCATGATCGAGTTGGACGCCCAGATCAGGATGGCCAGCAGCAGGGCCGCGGCGGCCGTCACAACGTCTGCTTGTACGCGCTTCCGCCCTTCATGATCAGGTGCAGGTTGTCCTGGTTCTGGAAGACGCGAAGGTCCTTGAGCGGGTTGCCCTTGACCGCGATCAGGTCGGCGTACTTCCCTGGCTCGACCGTGCCGATCCGGTCTTCCATGCGGAAGATCTCGGCGTTCACGCGCGTGGCCGAGAGGAGGACCTCCATCGGCTTCATCACCTGGCCCTTGAGCTCGAACTCCACCGTGCGCTGCGCCTGCATGTCCCCCAGCAGGTCGGAGCCCGAGCCGATCTTGCAGCCCGCGCGGTAGGCGTGGGTCAGCCCCTCGACGCTCTTCTCGCGGGCCATGTTAATCTTCTGGATCTGGTGCTCGGTGATGCCGTAGCTCTTGCCTTCGCGCGAAATCGCTTCATAGGTGACCATGGTCGGCACGAGATAGGCGCCGGCCTTCTTGATCTCCCTGGCGCCGGCCTCGTCGATCAGGTTGCCGTGCTCGATGCAGCGCACACCCGCCTGGAGCGCGGCGCGTACGGCCGAACCCGAGTACGCGTGGGCGAGGACGTACTTGCCGACGGCGCGCGCCTCTTCGACCGCGGCGCGCATCTCGTCCACGGTGTACTGCGTGGTGTCCAGCTCGTCGGAGGGCGACATGGCGCCGCCCGAGGCCATGATCTTGATCTGGTCCACGTCACGGCGCAGTTGCTCGCGCGCGGCCTTGCGGACTTCGTCGGGCCCGTCGGCGATGGCGCCGATCATGCCGTAGCAGCAGTCGATGGGCTCGATCCACTCTGCGCGCCGCCGCTTGTCGCCGTGGCCGCCCGTCTGCGAGAGCACGCGCCCGGAGACCAGCATGCGCGGCCCAGGGTAGAGCCCGCTCGAGACCGCCTCGCGGAAGCCGTAGTCGGCTCCGCCGGCGTCCCGCACCGTGGTGAAGCCCTGCTGGAGCGCCTGCTCGATGCGCCGGAGCGTCTTGGCCCCGATCAGGCTCGGCGGGTTGTAGCGGTGCTGCTCGGCGATGTTGCCCTCGACGGCGCACATATGAACGTGGGCGTCCGTCAGGCCGGGCATGAGCGTCCGGCCCTTGAGGTCGAGCGTCTCGACCTTGCCCTTGAGCGGCCCGACACGGCCCGAGCGGATGACATCCTTGATGCGCTCGCCCTCGACGACGACGGCGGCGCCGTCGACGGGCTCCTTGCCCGTGCAGTCGATCAGGAACGCGTTCGTCAGGACCGTGATGGACATGGCCGCTCCGTTACCGCTTCGCGATCTTGGCTTCGTACATCCAGACCTTCTCATCGGCGCGCGGCTGCCAGTCGATCCAGTTGGCGACGCCGTAGAGGTCGTGCTGCTGCCAGAGGAAGACCCACGGCGCCTCGTTCGCCACGATGAGCTGGATCTCGGCCCAGGCCTCGAGCCGCTTCTTCGGGTCGACGATGGTGATGGCTGTGGCGATCTTGTCCTCGAGCAGCTTGTTGCCGCCGTAGGAGGAGTAGGTCATCGAGCCCTGGAAGAGCTGCTCGATCGTGCCCTGCGCATCGAGCGCCGGGCCCCAGCCGAGGAAGAACATGTCGCCCGTGGCGCGGTTCTTGATCTTGTCGAGGTGCGTGCCCCACTCGTTGACCACGACATTGGCCGTGATGCCGATGCGGCCGAGCTGG
Source organism: Candidatus Rokuibacteriota bacterium (assembly GCA_030647435.1). Lineage (NCBI taxonomy): Bacteria > Candidatus Rokuibacteriota > Candidatus Rokuibacteriota bacterium. Next base: position 69,283 of record JAUSJX010000008.1, on the reverse strand, counting down.
GAGGCGATGGCCTGCGAGATGTCCTTGTCGAGCGGGTAGCGGCCCGAGGGCGTGTCGAGCGTCAGGACGAGCCGGCCCGGGTCGATGTTGGCGCTCTTGAGCAGAGCCTGGGCCTGCTTGACGTCGTACTTGAGGCACTGGACCTTGGGCGAGAAGTCCACGTTGATGGGCGACAGCGGGCCGCACATCTTGCTCGCCCGGCCGCGAAGCACCTGCTGGATCAGCTCGTCCACGTTGATCGCGTGGCTGATGGCCTGCCGCACCCGGATGTCCTGCATCGGCCCGGGCTTCAGCGTGACCAGCGCCAGGTAGTTGATGCGCGAGGAGACCGTCGCGCGCACCGTCGCCTTGCCGCTCCGGTCCACGAGGTCCGTGGCGTGCGGCGGCACGTCCTTCATGATGTCGATCTCGCCGGCGAGGAGCGACGCGAGCCGGGCGCTGAATTCCGGGATGAACCGGAATGTCACGGTCTTCAGCTCGGCCTTGCCCTTCCAGTAGTCGTCGTTGCGCACGACGACCAGCTTCTCGTCGCGCACCCACCGGCCGAACTTGAATGGGCCCGTGCCGACCGGCTTGGCGAGGAGCCCCTGCGGGCCTTCGGCCTTCAGCGCCTTGGGCGGCATCATCAGCATGTCGGTCGCCGAGATGCGGTCGATCAGCCCCGGCCAGGGTTTCTCGGTGATGAAGCGCACCGTGTAGGGATCGACGATCTGGACCTCTTTCACGAGGCTCCAGCGCGAGGCGTAGTGCGTCTTGTTGGCCGGGTCCTTGATGTAGTCCATCGTCGCCTTGACGCTCTGGGCGTCGAAGGGCTCGCCGTTGTGGAACTTCACACCCGAGCGCAGCGAGAACTCCCACGTCGTGTTGTCCACGACCTTCCACGACGTGGCGAGCATGGGGATGGGCTTGTAGGTCTTGGGATCCCGGTCCACCAGCCGGTCGTACATGTGCTCGACCATGTTGTTGGTGGTCCAGTCCACGATGGTGTTCGGCAGGAGCGTCCGCGGCTCGGCGGCGAAGGCGACCACGACCTCCTCGGCCTTCATGCGGCTCTGTGCCGCGGCCGGGAGCGCCGGGGCCAGGAGCGCCGCGAGCACCACGAAGAATTTCAGGAATCGCATCAGCCGGTCCTCCTCGTTCCTAGAGTGTCTTGACGTATCGGCGCATCCGCTCGTCGTGCCGGTAGCCCGACGCGGCGAGCGAGTCCCAGAAGTCCGTTGCCCATGGATGATCGCTCTCGACCAGGACCGAGATCCGTCTCGCGCCCATGCGGTGCAGGCGACGCTCGGCCTCGCCGACCAGCGCCCGCGCAATGCCTCGCCGCCGGTAGGCGGGGAGCACGGCCAAGCGGTAGATATTACCCCGCCAGCCGTCCCATCCGCCAATGACTGTGCCGACGAGTCTGCCGTCGGTCTCGGCCACCAACAGGACGGCCGCGGCCTCGCCGAGGAGCTTCATCACCTCGTCGCGCGTGTCGGTGGGGCTGGGCGTGGCGTCGGCCTCCTGCCAGAGTGCTAAGACCTGCGTGGCCTCCTCGGGTCTCGCCTGACGGATGGCGGCGGCGTCTGCCATCGCCTACACCCGGAACTTGGGGTCGAGGACGTCGCGCAGCCAGTCCCCGACGAGGTTGACGCCGAGCGCCGTCAGCGCGAGCGCCGCGCCCGGGAAGGCCGCGAGCCACCACGCGATGTAGAGAAAGTCGCGGCTCTCGGACAGCATGCTGCCCCATGCAGGCGTCGGCGGCTGCACGCCGAAGCCGAGGAACGAGATGGCCGCCTCCGCCACGATGAACTGCGAGAACTGCAGGCTCGCCACGATGATGATGGACGGTGCTACGTTGGGCAGGACGTGGCGGAACAGGATGCGGGCGCGCCCCGTGCCGAGGGCCGCCGCGGCCTGGATGTAGTCGCGCTGCTTCACCGAGAGCACCTCGCCGCGCACGACGCGAGCATAGACGACCCAGCCCGCCGCGGCCAGGCTGATGATGATGTTGCGCAGCCCGAGGCCCACGATGGCGTTGATGGTCAGCGCCAGCAGGATGAAAGGGAAGGAGAGCTGGACGTCGCAGAGGCGCATGAGCGCCTGACCGGGCCAGCCGCCGAAGAAGCCGGCGAGCAGTCCCAGGACCCCACCCACGATGGCGGTCAGCAGGACGGTGCAGAGGCCGATGAAGAGCGCGACGCGCGCGCCGTAGAGCACGCGCGAGAGCGTGTCGCGCCCGAGCTGATCCGTGCCGAGGGGATGCCCCGGCGTGCCCGGCGGCTTGAGGCCCTGGCTCAAGTCGGCCTTGACGGGATCGTGAGGCGCCAGCACCGGGGCGGCGAGCGCCGCCAGCACCGCCAGCGCCGCGAGCGTGAGGCCGAGGAAGCCGAGCCCGTTGCGCCGGAGCGCCGCGCCGCTCACAGCGCTACCTCGCGGCGGGTGCGCGGGTCGAGCCATCCATAGAGAAGATCAACCGCGAGGTTAATCAAAGTATACGTGACCGAGATCACGAAGACCGCGGCCAGCACGACGGGGAAGTCGCGGTTCTGGAGCGCCTGGACCGTCAGCCGCCCGAACCCGGGCCACGCGAAGATGGTCTCGGTGATGACGGCGCCGCCCAGGAGCTGGCCCGTCTCGAGCCCGGCGAGCGTCACGATCGGGATGGCCGAGTTCTTGAGCGTGTGCTTGCCGATCACGATCCACTCGGCGAGCCCCTTGGCCCGCGCCGTCAGCACGTACTCCTCGTTCAGCGTGTCGAGGACCGACGAGCGCGTGAGGCGCGCGATGCGCGCCGCGTAGAAGGACGCCAGCACCACGCACGGCATGACGAAATGGGCCGGGCCGCCGATGCCCCCTGTCGGCAGCCACCCGAGGCGCACGGAGAAGAAATAGATCAGCATGAGCCCGAGCCAGAAGCCGGGGATGGCCTGACCCAGGACAGCCGCACCCATGCCGACGTAGTCGAAGAGACTGCCGCGCCTGGTGGCGGAGAAGATACCGACGGGTATCGCGAGGCAGAAGGTCAGGAGGAGCGCGGTGACGCCCAGCTCGAGCGTGGCGGGCAGGCGCTCGAGCACGAGGCGGAGCGCGTCGCGCCTGTAGCGGAGCGACTCGCCGAAGTCGCCTCGCACGGCGCCCGAGACGAAGCGCGCGTACTGGACAGGCAGGGGATCGTTGAAGCCCAGACGCTGGCGGAACTCGTTGACGTCCTTGGCCTGGATGTCCATCGGCAGGAAGAGCAGCACCGGGTCGCCCGACAGCCGCACCAGGAAGAAGACGGCGGTCAGCGAGAGGAAGACGACGAGCGCCGTCTGGGCGAGGCGCGAGACGAGATAGGCACGCACCTTAGGTCAGCGCTTCGAGAGCGGGTGATTCTATTGCCGGAACTCCTGGTCGAGGATCTCCGTGATGAAGCGGTCGAGGGAGACCGGGTAGAACCGCACGTTGGGCGCCATGATCACGCCGGTGTTGATGATCTCACGCATCGCCAGCTCGTCCATGGCCCGCTCGATCTGGGCCTGCGGGTTGCGGTCCGAGCGCTGGATGTTGAGGTCCTCGCTCTCGAGCGTTACCTGGTGGCGCGAGGAGTACATGAAGGAGAAGACGCGCGCCACCAGCGTCTCGTCCATCACCTCGTGCTCCTTGAAGAGGTCGCCGTAGGTTTGCCCGGCGCGCCCCGGCGCCAGCACCAGGCGCGGCGAGACCTTGATCTTGCCGCGGATCTCGACGGAGCGGTGCGGCTGCTCCTCCTGCGGGCCGACGAGGATGTAGGGCAGGATGTGGTAGCCGGCGATGATGCCGGTGATGGGCTTGCGCAGGATCTCCGTGCGCTCGAAGAGGTGCTTGAGGAACTCGGGATCGTGGCGTTCGCCGAACATATCGCGCTACCCGCGGAACACGGAGACTTCCATGCAGTCGAAGCCGAAGTCGTACTCGCGGCTCGTGTACGGAGCGCCGCCCCGCACGTGGGACAGGTAGGGTTTCACGTCGCGGCGGTAGATGCCGGTGTTGTCCGCGATGATGAGGGCGCCCTTGACGAGCCGCGGCTCGACGGCCTTCAAGTAGTCGAGATAGTCTTCCTTCTTCGCGTCGAGCAGCATGAAGTCCACGGGGCCCCGCAGGAACGGCAGCACGCGGAGCGCGTCGCCCACGACCACCTTGACGCGGCCCTTGAGCCCGGCGTGGTCGGCGTTCGACTGGCAGAACTTGGCGAGGTACGGGTTGTTCTCGAGGCACGTGAGCCTGCCGCCGCGCGGCATGTTGCCCGCGATCAGGATCGCCGAGTAGCCGAAGAGCGAGCCGACCTCGATGCCGCGCGTGGGCGCGTGCTTGGCGAGGAGCCGCTTGATCACGCGCCCCTTCTCCTTTCCGATGACGGGGATGTGCCACTCGGTCACGGCCCGGTCCATCAGCCGCAGCATCTTCTCGGCGCGCTTGTTCATCGCGAGGCCCCCTCACCCTGCCCTCTCCCCCGATGGGGGAGAGGGTTTCGAGGGGCTCCTGCTTCGCCAGAAGGGCGAGGGCTCCGGAGGGCTCCCTCTCCCCTCAGGGGAGAGGGTCGGGGTGAGGGGTGGTGGTCCATGATCATCGCGCGGCCAGGCGCGACTGGACGCCGTCGGGCAGGGGATAGCGCCGGCTCCACTTGCCCGCCTTGACGATCTGGCCCGGCAGCGCGCGCCCGACGATCTCCTGGACACGCGTGGAGACGCCGACCAGCGCGTCGAGGTCGATGCCCGTCTCGACACCCATGGCCCAGAGGCAGTGGACGAGGTCCTCGGTGCAGACGTTGCCCGAGGCGCCGGGGGCGAAGGGGCAGCCGCCGAGCCCGCCGATCGAGCCGTCGAAGTTGGTCACGCCCATCTCCATGGCGGCCAGGATGTTCGGGATCGCCATCGCGCGCGTGTCGTGGGTGTGGAGGGTCCACTCGACCTTGGGGAAGCGCGGCATCAGGTGCTCGAGCACTCGTGAGACTTGGGCCGGATTGGCCATGCCCGTGGTGTCGGCGAGGCCTATTCCCTTCGCTCCGAGGTCCACCAAGCGCGAGACGACGGACTCGAGCTGCGCCACGGGCACCTCGCCCTCGAAGGGGCAGCCGAAGGAGCACGAGATGCCGGCGTAGACGGGCTTGCCACCTCGGTGCGCGACCTCAGCCGTCGCCTTCAACTTGACGATGGACTCGGCGATGGACATGTTGACGTTGGCGAGGTTGTGGCTCTCGCTGGCCGAGACCACGGTGTGGATGTCGTCCACGCCCGCGTCCACGGCGCGGACAGCGCCCTTGTCGTTGGGCACGAGCGCCGAGTAGCGCGTCCCCGGGCGCCGCGTGATCCCCGCCATCACCGCCTCGGCGTCCTTGAGCTGGGGCACGACCTTGGGCGAGACGAAAGACGTCACCTCGATCCGCGGCATCCCCGTGGCCGAAAGGAGATTGACCACCTCGATCTTCTGCGCGGTCGGGATGAAGTCGGGCTCGATCTGGAACCCGTCCCGCGTCCCCACCTCGCAGACCGTCACGCGCTTGGGCAGCTTCATGGTGTCTCCTCACGCTCCGAAGGTGAACGTGCTCCCGACCGAGCTTACCACCAGCTCCTTCGGCAGGTGCACGCCCATCTGGATAATGGCCTCGAGCCCTGTGCAGTGCTGCGGGATCAGGTAATCCACGCCGAGTGCGCGGAAGGCGTCCACGACCTGGGTGATGCGCTCTCCGGCGAGGCCGGAGAGGTGGAAGCCGCCGATGACGGCGTGGACCTTTGGCACGCCCGAAACCTTGACGGCGTGACGGCAGATCCCGACGATCCCGCGGTGCGAGCACGAGGTCACGACGACGAGACCGCGGCCCCTGACGTTGGCGATGAGCGTCTGCTCGCCGATGAAGGTGTCCTGGACGACTAGGCCGTCGCGCTCGACCTTGAGCGAGGGGGGAATGACCTCGAAGGGCGCCGTCTCGTGCATCTCACCGCTCAGCAGCACGCCTTCGGGCAGGAGCGTGGGCGTCTCGACGACGCGCACGTCGAGGTCGTAGCGCTCGAGCTCGTCGCGATCCAGGCGGCCGATGTACACGCGCGCGTTGTTGCGCTCGTTGAAGCGCGGTAGGAAGTGGTCGCTGCCGCCGTAGAAGACGAGGTCCTTCTTCATCCGCCCGCGGTAGGTCTTGAGGAAGCCGCCCAGCCCTCCGTAGTGGTCCATGTGGCCGTGGCTCAAGGCGATGGCGTCCACTTGTCCCGCGTCGAGCCCGAGCTCGAGGAAGTTGTGGGTGTAGCTCTCCCCGGTGAGCCCGAAGTCGAAGGCGATGCGGCGCGTCTCGCCGCCGCGCGCCACCTCGACCCAGTGGCCGAGCCCGTGCTCGGCCTTGAGCGTGGGAATGCGCCGCGCCTGCGGTTGGTTGAAGCGCTTGGCGACCTTCTCGTCTGCCCGCAGGCTGTCGATGAAGTTGTCCACCACCGTGGTGACGGACAGGCGGTCGATCTCAGACAGGCTCACCGCGGCCCCCTCACCCTGCCCTCTCCCCCGCGACGGGGGAGAGGGATAAGAATAGTCTTATCACGCAGTACTTCTTTGTTCGGATCCCTCTCCCCCAATGGGGGAGAGGGCAGGGTGAGGGGGAGACAGGGCTCGCGCATCGTCTCGGCTAGTACGAGCGCGGCATGCCGAGGACGTGCTCCCCGACGTAGGCCATGATCAGGTTGTTGTTGATCGGCGCCGCGCGGTAGAGGCGCGACTCCCGGAACTTGCGCTCGATGTCGTACTCCTCGGCGAAGCCGTAGCCGCCGTGGCAGTCGATGCAGGCGTTGCCGGCGTCGATGGCCGCCTCGGAGGCCAGGTACTTGGCCATGTTGGCCTCGGGCCCGCACGGGATCCCCGCGTCGAACATCTTGGCGGCCTTGGTGCGCATGAGGTCGGCGGCCTCGATCGCCATGTGCGCCTTGGCGATGGGAAACTGGACTCCCTGATTCGCGCCGATGGGCTTGCCGAAGATGACGCGCTGGCTCGAGTAGGCGACGGCCTTCTCGATGAACCACCTCGCGTCCCCGAGCGAGTCCGAGGCGACCAGGATGCGCTCGGCGTTCATGCCGTCGAGGATGTAGGAGAAGCCCTTGCCCTCCTGTCCCACGAGGCTGCCGGCGGGGATCTCCACGTTGTCGAAGAAGAGGGCGTTGGTCGAGTGGTTCATCATCATCCTGAGCGGGCGGACCTCGAGCCCCTTGCCCTTGAGATGCCTGATGTCGATGAGGAAGACGGACAACCCGTCGGTCTTCTTCTTGACCTGGTCCACGGGCGTCGTGCGCGCGAGCAGCAGCATCAGGTCGGACTGGAGCACTCGCGAGATGAACATCTTCTGCCCGTTGACCACGTAGCTGTCGCCCTTGCGGATCGCCGTGGTCTGGAGCTTCGTCGTATCGGAGCCCGCGTTGGGCTCGGTGACGCCGAAGGCCTGGAGGCGCAGCTCGCCCGTGGCGATCTTGGGCAGGAAGGTCTTCTTCTGCTGCTCCGAACCGTGGCGCAGCACCGTGCCCATGATGTACATCTGCGCGTGGCAGGCGCCGGCGTTGCCGCCCGAGCGGTTGATCTCTTCCAGGATCAGCGCGCCCTCCATGATCCCGAGCCCCGCCCCGCCGAATTCCTGCGGGATCAACACCCCGAGGTACCCCGCCTTGGTCAGGTCGTTGACGAGGGCGTCCGGATACTCGCGCTTGGCGTCGAGGTCGCGCCAGTACTCGGGCGGGTACTGCTTGCAGAGGTCGTAGACGGCGGCCTTGAGGGCCCGCTGCTCTTCGGTCAGCGTGAAAGACATGTCAGTCATACAGGACCCCTCACTAACTCAGCCCTCGCCTCGCCGCTTCGCGACTCAGCTCGAACTGCGACCCTCTCCCCAGCGGGGAGAGAGACATAGTGTTTACTTTCCTTTGAAGTTGGGCTTGCGCTTCTCGTTGAACGCTCTCACGCCTTCCAAGCGGTCTTCCGTCGTGACGGTGACGTTGTAGGCCTCGATGGCGAGCGCCATGCCGGTCTCGAGGTCGGTCTCGCTGCCCCAGTTGATGGCCTTCTTGGCCTGGCGCACCGCGACGGGGCCGTTCGCCGCGATCGCCGCCGCGATCTCGAGCGCCTTGGCGCGCGCCTGGCCGGCCGGCACGAGATGGTTCACGAGGCCGATGGCCTTGGCCTCTGCCGCGGGGACCCGACGCCCTGTGAAGATCATCTCTTTCGCGAGCGGCCCGCCGATGATGCGCGGGAGCAGCTGCGTCCCGCCGATGCCCGGGAAGATGCCGAGCGTCACCTCCGGCACGGCGAAGACCGCCGTCTCCGACGCCACGATGAAGTCGGAGAGCACGGCCAGCTCGCAGCCGCCGCCCATGGCGAAGCCCTCGACCGCGGCGATCACCGGCACGGGGCAGTGGAGCACGCGCGCGGCGCCCGCCTCGAAGATGACGTGCTGGGCGCGCCAGACTTCGTCGGTCATGCCCTGGCGCTCTTTGAGATCGCCGCCCACGCAAAAGGCCTTGGTGCCTGAGCCGGTGAGGACGACGACGCGCACCGCCTTGTCCCACTGGAGGGCATCGAAGCAGCGCAGCAGGTCCTCGCCCATGGCCGTGTTCATAGCGTTGAGCGCTTCCGGCCGGTTGAACTCGACGGTGACCACGTGGCCGTCCGGCCCGGCCGTGACGTTGAGCGTCTTATAGCTGGATGACATGGCGCGAGGCGAGCTCCGTGATGGCGGTCTGGTCGTATCCCAGCTCCGCGAGGACCTCAGCCGTGTGCTCGCCGAGCAGCGGCGGGACACGCGACACGCCGGGGCGCTCGCCGTCCCAGCGGATGGGAAGGCCCACCGCGCGATAGTCGGGCAGGCGCGGATGCTTGGCGGAGACCAGCATGCCGCTAGCGTCGGTTTGAGGGTCGGCGGCGACTCTGTCGAGAGTGAGGATGGGCGCGCACGGCACGCCCGCCTTCTGGAGTCGATCCAGCACGCCGGCGCTCGTGAGCGCGCGCGTGACGGCCGAGAGCGCGTCGAAGAGCTCCGCGCGATGGGCGACGCGCGCCGGGTTGTCAGCGAAGCGCGGGTCCCGGGGCAGGCTGGGGACGCCAAGCCCCTCGGAGGCCTTCGCGAAGAGCGCATCCGACCCGGCGGCGATCATGACCCAGGCATCGCGCGTGGGGAAGGCCTCGTACGGGCAGATCATCGCGGTGCCCGAGCCCTGGGGCTGCGGGACCTCCCCGGTGCCGAAGTACTGGTTCATCTGGAAGACGCTCCAGGCCAGCGCCGTCTCGTACAGCGCCGTCGTCACGTTGGCGCCGCGGCCGGTGCGGTCGCGCTCGCGCAGCGCCCCCAGGATGGCGATGGCCGCCCACATCCCCGTCCCCATGTCCACGATGGAGACAGGCACGCGCGCCGGCGGCTGGCCCGGATGCCCGTTGACGGACATGATGCCGCCCAGCGCCTGCATGAGCGGGTCATAGCCCGGGCGATCCTTGAGCGGACCATCAGTGCCGAAGGCGGTGACCGAGCAGTAGACGAGCCGCGGGTTGATCCCATGCGCCCGCTCCCAGCCCAGCCCCAGCTCCTCGACGGCGCCGGCGCGAAGGGACTGGACGAGCACGTCGGCGCGGGCGATGAGTCGCTCGAGGACGGCGCGCCCGTCGGCCTGCTTCATGTCCACGGCGAGGCTGCGCTTGTTGCGGTTGACGCTCATGAAGGTAGCGCTCTCCTCGCCCCAGTAGGGCGGCGCCCAGGCGCGCGCGTCGTCGCCCCGTCCGGGGCGCTCCACCTTGACCACCTCGGCCCCCATGTCGCCCAGGATCTGGGTGCAGGTGGGGCCGGCGACGTTCTGGGTCAGGTCGGCGACGAGGAGTCCGGCCAGCGGGGCGTCCATGGGAGGTTGATTATAGCGCGCGCGCGGCGAGGCCATGCGAGACGATGGACCGGCTCGTCAGACTCTCACGCCGGCACGACGGTTAGCTTGAAGCGTCGGACCTCGCGAATCGCGGCGAAGTCTCTCGCATTGCATCTCAGAAGACGCGGCGGAACTTGCCTTTCCCGCGCCCCGCCCGGAGCGCGTGGTCGATGTCGGCCTCCGTCACCACGAGGTCGAGCGCGCGGTCGAGCGTCTCCGTCTCCGTCCGCGCTCCAAGCGCTCGTCGCGCGCGATCGAGCTTCCTCTGATCGAGCTGCACGTGCTTGTGCCGCAACGCGCTCGCTGGCATGGCCCCCGCCCGAGTCACTCGGGTGTGCGGGGCGAGGGGGGCGCCGCACTCGAAGCAGAAGCGCGACTGCGGTGGGTTCTCGTGCTGGCACCGGAGGCACTTCATGCCGGAGTCACGACAGGCCCCGCACTTCCTGACCGGCGGAATTGCAGAAATTCTGCTAATATGATGCTGGAGGTGGATCGATGGCTTCTCGCACGCCTGGCACGACGACGACCCTGATCGTCTCTCCGCGGGGCCAGATCACCTTGCCCAAACCCGTGCGCGCACGCCTGCGGCTCGCCCCAGGCTCCGTCCTGCTGCTGCGGGAGGAGGCCGGGAAGATCGTCCTGGATCCCGCTGCGGTGACCCCAGTCTCGCTCTATTCCGACGAGGAGATCGAGCGCCTGGTCGGGGCGGATCGCGCCAACCCGCGTGAGCGGGCGGCGCTCCGCCGGCGCTGGGGCCTGAAGGCGGGCGTGCGGCGCCGTCGCAGTCGTGGCTGACCTCCGTGTTTTCCTCGACGCCAACATTCTCTTCACCGCCGCATACAGCCCGGACGGCCTCTCGCCGCTCCTGATCGAGCTGGGAGCGGCCGGCCGCGTCACGCTCCTGACCTCGCCCCTTGCGATCGTCGAGGCCGAAAGGAATTTCGAGGCGAAGCGACCGGCGGCGCTGCCCACCCTACGGAGGAGCCTTACCGCCGTTCGCGTCGTCAGAGAGGCGGCGCCGGCCGACGTCGAGCGCCTGACGCCTCCGGAGCTGTCTTCGAAGGATCGGCCACTCCTCGCGGTGGCAATCGTCGCCCACGCCACCCACTTCGTGACGGGCGACGTGGCGCACTTCGGACGCTGGATTAATCGGCGCGCCCGGCTGCCGCTCCGGGTCATGACGCCACGGCAGTTCCTCACGGAAGTGCACCCATGATCGCCTCCGCCTGCTCCAGCCAGAAGCGCATGTCCATCTCGCCGTACAGCGTTGTCGCGATGGTGAGGTGCTCGTGCCCCTCCTGCCGCTTGCCGGTGCGCTGGTAGAGCTTGCCGAGGCCGAGATGGCAATGGGCGACGAGCGGGCGCATGCCGAGCTCGTCGGCCAGGGCAAGGGCCTGACGGTAATGCGCCATGGCTTCCTCGGAGGCGGGCGGCTCCCGCCGGGCGGCCAGGTCGCCGATCAGGTGGAGGGCGTCGGCCTCCACTTCGCGCCTGGTCCGCTGGTGACACATGTCAAGGGCTTCCCGCGCGCACCTCGAGGCGTCCTCCGAGCGCCCGGCCGACAGGTAGGCCTGTCCCAGTGAGACCAGCGTGTAAGGATCCAGGCTGCTCGTCGACTCTCCAGCCGCGACCGCCTCCTCGAGCAGAGCGACAGCCTCCGTGGTGCGACCGTCGAGCGTGTAAGCCACACCCAGGGAGGCGGAGGACCATTGAATCACGTTGTGGACTCCCCGTTCTCGGGCGAGCGCGAGGCTTCGTGTGCACAGGTCGATGGCCCTGTTCACATCACCGCGACAGCATTAGACACGACCCAGCCGACCGAGCGTCCACGCAATGGGGGCAGAGTGACCCAGGTCCTCCGCCATGCGCAGGGCCTCTTCCCCGCGCCGGACGGCTTCCTGGTACCGCCCGGTCGTGGTCAGCACCCGAACGAGGTTCTCCAGGATCCTGCGCCGGAGCCAAACGCTATCGGGGTCACCGGTTCCCGCCGGCAGGGAGTCGAGCGCGAGCAAAGCCTGCGTCAGCAGGGCCTCGGCAAGACGCGTGTCGCCTCTGATGAAGTGAACGGAGCTTAGCTCCATTCCGGCGAGCGCATTCGACCGAGCGTCACCGACTTCCTTCGCAAGGGCAAGGGCTCTCTCACCAATTTCCACCGCGTGATCGTCTTGGCCGGTCGCGCGCAGGGGTCCGACAGTCCGCGCCAGCACGTCGGCAAGTCTCGCGCGGTCACCGACCTTCTCGGCGAGGAGCGCGGCGGCGCGCAGATGCTCGAGGAGCTGCGGGTATTGGGAGAGAATCACGAGAGGATCCGACAGGTCGCGGCAGACGAGGTCAATGCGGAGAGCCGCATTCTCGGCGGTGTCGGGCAGCCGCGTGAGGATCTCCACCGCCTGCTCGAGGAAGGCCACCGCCTGCCGGTATACCGACCGGGCTCTAGCATTTCGTCCCGCCTGCCAGAGGTGGGTTACTGCCTTCTCCCACGCTTCCCCTCGCACCGAGTGATGCGCTAGCCGCTCCGCCTGCTCGCTCAGGCGGCCGGCGTAGTGGTGCTCCATGGCCTCGCCGATGGCCGCGTGGATCTCCCGGCGGCGATCGTGAAGGAGGCCTCCGTAGGCGACCTCGTGGGTGAGAGCGTGCCTGAACGTGTACTCAAGGTCGGGGAAGAGGCTCGTCTCGCAGAGAAACTCGGCCGCCTGCAGATGCGTGAGCCCCCGCTGCACCGCATCCTCCGCCGCCTCCGCCACGGCGTGGAGGAGCACGAAGGGCACGTCCTTGCCGATGACCGAGGCCGTCTGGAGCAGCTGCTTGTCTTCTGCCGGGAGCCGGTCGATCCGGGCCGCCAGGATCACCTGCACGGTCGCCGGGACCTCGATCGCCTGGATCGGCCGGGTCAGACGATACGCGCCGCGCTCCCCGGTGAGTGCCTGCGTCTCCACCAGCGTCCGGATGCTCTCTTCGATGAAGAAGGGGTTCCCGCGTCTGACCAGCAGTCGCTTGAGGGGCTCCAGCGCCGGGTCGTCGCCCAGGAGGGCGCTCAGCAGCTCGCCCGCACTCTCGGGCGGGAGCGCATCGAGGCGGAGCTGGCTGTAGTAGGTCTTGCTCACCCAGCCATGCTGGTACTCGGGCCGGTAGTTGACCAGCAGGAGGACCCTGGCCGTGGGCAGACTCTCGATCAGGCCGTCGAGCACGGCCTGCGTCTCGGCATCGATCCAGTGCAGGTCCTCGAAGACCACGAACACCGGTTGCCCCTGGCTCTCCCGGAGCAGGAGGTGCTTGACGGCGTCGAGGGTGCGCTGCCGGCGCTGGGCGGGATCGAGCGCCTGCCAGTGGGCGTCATCGACAGGCACATCGAGGAGGGCCAGCAAGGCGGGCAGGATCGGCTCGAGGGTGCGATCCAGCGTGAGGAGCTTGCCGGTCACCTTCTCGCGAATCTCGCGGTGGGTCTCGCGCTCGTGCACCTTGAAGTAGCTCTTGAGGAGGTCGATGACGGGCAGGTAGCTGGTCGCCTTGCCGTAGGACACCGAGCCCGCTTCCAGGATGAGCCAGTCCTGAGTCCGGTGGGAGTGGGTGAACTCGTAGACGAGGCGGGACTTCCCCACACCGGGTTCCCCCACGACGGCGACGAGCTGGCCGCGCCCGTCGTCCGCGAGGGCGAGCGTCCGGCGGATCTGCTCGATCTCGGCGGCTCGGCCGACGAACCGCGTCAGTCCCCGCGCGGCGGCCGCGTGGAGCCGGGTCCGCTGCGCGCTCGCTCCGGTGAGCGCGTAGATCTCCACGGGGTCCGGCAGGCCCTTGACCGCGACCGGCCCACGGGCGGCGACCTGCACGTAGCCTTCGGCGAGCTGGAGTGTCGCGGGGGCGAGCAGGATCGTGCCGGGCGTCGCCATCTGCTCCATGCGGGCGGCCAGGTGGGTCGTCTGACCGACCGCCGTATAATCCATGTGCAGATCGGACCCGATGGCGCGGACGACCACCTCGCCGGAGTTGAGCCCCACGCGGATCTGGATGGGCACGCCCTGCGAGCGGAGGACACCCTCCGCGTACTGCGCGACGGACTCCTGCATGCGCAGCGCGGCATAGCACGCCCGCACGGCGTGATCTTCATGGGCGAGCGGCGCGCCGAAGAGCGCCATGATGCCGTCGCCCATCACCTGATTCACGGTGCCCTCGTAGTGATGGACGGCGTCCATCATCAGCGTGAGGACGGGATCGAGAATCTTGCGCGCCTCTTCGGGATCACGGTCGGCGAGCAGCTCCATGGAGCCCTTGAGGTCGGCGAAGAGGACCGTGACCTGCTTCCGCTCGCCCTCCAGGGCGGCCTTCGAGGTCAGAATCTTCTCCGCGAGATGCTTGGGGCTGTAGGACTCAGGTGATACGAAACGCTGCGCGCTCGCTGCCGAGCCGGACCCGTTGAGGGCGTGACCGCACTGGTTGCAGAAGAGGCTGCTGGGAGCGTTGCCGTGGCCGCAGGACGGGCAGGTCAGATCGAGGCGGACGCCGCAGGCGTTACAGTACCTCGCCTCGGAAGCGTTCTCATGCTGGCACCGGGAGCACTTCATGCCGTCGCCTCCACCTGGCGGGTCGGTCGGAACGTGCGCAAACAGTAGCCCGCGCGGGGAAGGCGGTCAAGGAACATGCCCCGAGTGTGGCCCGGACGTCGAGCGGTCTCCGGACGGACGGAAACGAGGTCGAGGAACGGAAATGAGGCCGAGGAATTGTCCCGCTTGGTGTAGGCTCCTGGCAGGATGTCGTTTCTGATTTTCATTCTTGCGGTGGCCGCGCTGTTCGTGGCGCTCAAGGCGCTGCGCGACGGCCAGCCCCGGCCGGGCCAGCCGACGCCGGCGGAGCGGATCGCCGGGCTCGAGGAGCGGGTCCGCGACCTGCTCTATCGCGTCTGGACGCTCGAGCAGCAGCGCGACGGCGTCCAGCCCCAGCCTGAAGCCCCGCCCGCTCCCGCTCCGACGGCGCCCGTTCCGTCGGCTCACGAACCCTTGCCGTCTCCCGCATGGAGCGCGGCCGCCGCGGCCGTTCAGGGCGCGGCCGTCCACGCCACCGCGCCACCGCCCGCGCCCGCGCCGAGGCTCGACCTCGAGCAGCGCATCGGCGCGCGCTGGACCACCTGGGTCGGCGTGGTCGCCATCCTCTTGGCCGCGTCCTTCTTCGTGAAGTGGTCCATCGAGAACAACCTGATCGGCCCACGCGCCCGCTTGGGTCTGGGTATGTCGGCGGGTATCACGCTCCTCACCGCGGGACTTGCGCTCCACCGCCGCCGTGACGTGCCGTATCTGTCGGAAGGGCTCTCAGGGCTGGGGCTCGGCCTCTGCTACCTCTCGCTCTACGCGGGCTACGCCTACTACGGCCTCCTCCCGGCCGGCGCCGCCTTCGGCCTGATGTTCATCGTCACCGTGCTGGGTAGCGGGGTCGCCGTCGTCTCCGAGCGCCAGGTGACGGCGGTGCTGGCGCTCCTGGGCGGACTCCTGACACCGGTGCTGCTTGCGCAGCCGGAGCCCAACGAGCGCGTCCTGCTGGGCTACCTCGTCGTCCTCGACCTTCTCGTGCTGGCCATCGCGCGCTTCCGCACCTGGACGGCGCTCAATCGCCTGGCCTGGGCCGGCACCGTGTTGCTCCTGGCGCCGACCTTCCTGCGTTACGCCGACGCGCCGTATCCCGTGGCGCGGCTCGTCCTGCTCTCCGCGCTCTTCCTGCTCTTCCTCCTGACGCCGCTCGCCCGCGCGTGGGGGCACCGAGGGCGAATCGACGAGGTGGATCTCTTGTTCGTCGCGGGCACGGCGGCCGGCTATTTCTGGGCCGTCTACGTGACGCTGGAGGCCTGGTGGCCGTTGCTCGAGGCGCCGGCGGCCATGGCGCTGGCGATCCTCTACACCGCGCTCGCCGGCTTCTACCGCCGCCGCGTCTCGGACGACGACGAGACAGTGGGCGTGCTCATGGGCGTGGCGTGCGTCTTCCTCACGCTTGCCATGCCGCTTGCGCTCAAGGGCCCGTGGATCACGCTCGCGTGGGCCGCCGAGGGCGCCGTGCTTCTTTCCGTCGCGCCGCGGCTGGTCACGCCCGTGGCCGCGTGGGGCGGCACGCTCGCGCTCTTCCTCGCGGCGTTCCGCGTCGTTGGCGTCGACAAGTGGGGCTCGGCGTACTGGACGCCCGTGTGGAACCCGACCTACCTCGCGCACCTGCTGACCGTGGCCGCCATCGTGCTGGCGGGCCAGCTGGCGCTGGCGCTCCGGCCCGGCCAGCTGCTCAGGCTGAGCCGCGAGGGGCTCCGGAGCACGCTGTGGGTGATGGCCTCGCTGACGCTCTCGGTCCTGCTCTGGCGCGAGCCGCAGGGACTCTGGCCCGCCGGGCTTTTGATCGCCCAACTGCTGGTGCTTGGGTTCCTCGTGCGCGTGGCGCCGTCGCCAGCCTTCGTCGTCGCCGTGCCGCTCGCGGCCTTCACCGTGCTCGTGCGCACGCTCGGCGCCGACGACACGATGGCTCGCGCCTCCGCCGAGCAGCTCGTGAACATCTACACGCTCATGCGGGTGCTGGCCTGCGTCGTGCTGGCCGTAGCGGGCGCCGGCCTGGCCGCCTCGGGCGCCTCTCGCTACGCCGATCCCGTCGGGCGCGCGCTGTCGGGAACGGCGGCCGTGGTGCTGCTCTTCGTGCTGAGCCAGGCGTGGACGCGGTACCTCGACGTCGCCATCAAGGACATGCGCGCGCCGGGCCAGTCCGCGAGAGCGAGCGAGCTCCGATGGCGGATGCAGCTCGGTCTTTCGCTGCTCTGGACCGCCTACGCCGCCGCAACGCTCGCGTGGGGCTTTCTCCGGCGCTCGGTGGCGCTCCGCTACGCGGCCCTCTGCCTCTTCGGGCTGACCATCGTGAAGGTCTTCTTCGTGGACATGGCCTCGGTCAAGACGGCGTACCGGATGCTCTCCCTGCTCGTCCTCGGCGTCGTCCTGCTCCTCGTCGGCCTCATGTACCAGAAAGCCAGCCGCCGTCCCGCCGCGCCCGAAAGTCCTCGAATCGAAGCGTAAGGGGAAGGCAGGGTCAGGTCTTGCATTCACACATTGCTGTACCGGTCTTTGCCCGGTCTGTCAGTCGCTGTCGGTCTGTGATGTCGGATTGCAAGACCTGACCCCGATCTACGGCTCGGGCGTTAGCCGGCTAGGACATTTCTTCAGCCAGGGCTTTAAAGTTCAGAAGCTGGCGGCGCATCATCACGAGGTCGCCCCAGGGCAGTCCCCACCGCATGAGCGCGCCCGCGAGACCGCGCGGGTAGCGCGTGACGATCTTGACGAGGAGCCGGCAGCGCTCCGCGGTCTCGGGCACGATCTGGTAGGTGATCGCCAGGTCGCCGAAGAGGTTGAAGGCGCCCGTGCCGTGCTTGATCCGGAGCGTGAGGTGCCGGTCCTTCGCGAAGTCGACAAGGGTGAAGATGCGCATCATGGACTGGCCGACTGCCAACTCCTCCAGGCCATCCGTGAGCGTGCGTGGACTCCGACGGCCGCCGTTGTCGATCCAGTCGTAGGAATACGGCGCCACGCGCATCTGGCAGAGCCAGCGGAAGAGCGTCGCCGGCCGCGCCCGCACGGTGATCCCGCGGAAGTAGGCGGCCTCGGCCTGTTCCAGGTAGCGGTCGCAGGGGAACGGGAGGCGCCTCTCCGCTTCCTCAGTGCCCCAGGTGTAGGCGGCGGACACCGCGGCTACTTCTTCCCCTGGAGCTCCTGGCGGGCCAGGACGGCGCCCGCCGCCAGCGCGCGGACCTTCTGGTTGCACATGTAGCGGGGTGACCAGCCGAAGCCGCAGTCGGGGTTGACGTAGAGCTTCTCCGGCTTGCAGACGGCGAGCACGCGCTTGATGCGCTTGGCGACGTCCTCCGGCGTCTCAGGGTAGAAGCCCTTGACGTCGATGACGCCGGCGCCCAGCTCGCGGTCCTGGCCGTACTCCTTCCAGAGGTCGAGCTCGGAGAACTCGCGCCCGGCGAACTCCAGGACGAGCTGGTCGGCGCGCGCCTTGAGGATGCCCGGGAAGTACGGTCGATACGTCCGGTCGAAGCGCGAGCGGCCGAAGCGGTTGCCGAAGCAGATGTGGAAGCCGAGCTTGGCTTTCACGCCCTCGGTCGCCATGTTGAAGAGGCGCGCCATTTCCTCGCCCGAGACGTTCCCGCGCGCGGGCTCGTCCAGCTGGATGAAGTCCGCGCCCGCCGCCACCAAAGCCTTCAGCTCCACGTTGATCATTTCCGCGAAGCGCTCCGCCACGTCCACCACGCCCTTGTACATCTTGCCTGGATGAATTCGCGAGCCGAAGGTCAGCGGCCCCGCACAGGTCGCCTTGGTCGCCTTCGACGTGTGCGCCTTCAGATACTCGAACTCCTTGACGATGCCGAGCCCGCCCTCTGGCGTCTCGATGCGCCCGACGGCCTCGTAGCGCGTCTGCTGGTCGTAGCCCCAGGGTCCGGCCTTGCGGCGCACGGGCAGGGGCGAGATGCCCTTCATGATCGTGTAGTAGGAATCCACGTAGCCGTCAAGGCGGCGGACTTCTCCGTCCGTGATGATGTCGAGGCCGGCCCTCTCCATGTCGCGGATGGCGGTGTCGGCGGCGTCGTCGAACATCTCGTCCAGGTCGCCGGGACCGTAGTCGCCGGCCTCGACTTTCTTGACAGTGGCGAACCACCACCCGGGCTTGCCGTGAGAGCCGACGACGGCGGAGGGGATGAGGGGGAGAGCGGCCATCAGGCGTGTCCTCCTATTGCGCGGAGGGCGGCGGCGTCCCTCCGGACGTCGTCCGGCCGGCCCGCGAAGATGATCTCGCCGCGCTCGATGACGTAGAGCCGCGTGGCGAAGTCCGGCACGTGGTAGATGTTCGATTCGGCGATCAGGATGGCGTGGCCGCGCTGGGTGATCTCGGCCAGGCCGGCGGCGACCGTGGGGACGATGGCGGGCGAGAGCCCTTCGAAGGGCTCGTCGAGCAGCAGCATGTCCGGATCGAGCGCCAGCGCCCGCGCGATGGATAGCATCTTCCTCTCGCCACCCGACATCTCCGGGCCTTTCCGCGTCATGTACTTCTTCAACGCGGGGAAGATCTCGTAAGCCGCGGCCAGCCGCTCCGCCGCGGGTCGCCCGCCGGGGCGCGTCCACGTCGAGATCTCGATGTTCTCCGCCACCGTCAGATCGGGAAAGATGCCGCTCTCCTCCGGGGCGAACCCCAGCCCCAGCCGCGCGATCTCGTGAGTGCGCCGCTCGTGGAGCGGCACGTCGTTGAAGCGGATGCCGCCGCCCCGGGGGCGATGGTAGCCCATGATGGTCCGGAGCGTCGTCGTCTTGCCCGCGCCGTTCCGCCCCACGAGGCAGACCACCTCGCGCTCCCGCACCTCCAGCGACACGCGCCGCAGGATGTGGCTCGCCTGGATGAACACGTCGATGTCTTGGACGATGAGCATACGCGCCCTACCCCCTCACCATCTCAGCCCTCGCCTCCCCGCTCGAGGCGAGCGTCTCGGCTCGAACGGCGGCCCTCCCCCCCATTTGGGGGAGAGGGGTCCGAACCTGGTTCCCTCTCCCCCAATGGAGGCGAGGGTTCCGAATTCCCTCTCCCCTCTGGGGAGAGGGGAGGGTGAGGGGAGCGTCTCCTGCCGACGACCATGTCTACGACCTTGGCGTCGGCTTCGATTTGCGATGGCGTCGCGTCGGCGAGCACCTTGCCCTGGTGGAGCGCGATGATGCGGTCCGAGTAGCCGAAGACGATGTCCATGTCGTGCTCGACCTGGATGATGGCGCGGAGCCCGATCCGCTTGGCCGCGCCCACCAGGATCTCCATGATGGCGTGCTTGTCCGCCGTGCTGACGCCGCTCGTCGGCTCGTCCAGCAGGATGATCTCGGGCCGCAGCGCGAAAGCCGAGGCGACGTCGAGGAGCTTCTTGTCGCCCTGGGGCAGCTCGCGCGCGAGGGCGTGGGCCTTGTCGGAGAGATTGAAGAGCGCGGCGACCTCGAGCGCGTCGGCCTGGACCTGGCTGTCGCCCGCGAGCGAGGCGAAGAGCCTGGCGCCGCGCCCGAGGCGCGAGACGACGGCGGCCTGGAGCGTCTCGAGGACCGTCAGCTCGGGGAAAATCTGGACCAGCTGGAAGCTCCGCGCCATGCCGAGCCGCGTGAGCGCGACTGTCCCGATGCCGCCGATGTCCTTGCCCTTGAAGCGCACGCTGCCCGCGCTCGGCTGGAGGACGCCCGTCAGCACGTTGATGAGCGTGGACTTGCCGGCGCCGTTCGGGCCGATGATAGAGACGAACTCGCCCTCGCGGATCGACAGGCTCACGCCGTCGAGCGCCACATAGGGGCCGTAGAGCTTGCGGATATCCAGCGCCTCGAGGATCACGCGCGAGAGACCTCGACCGGCCGGCGACGTCTCGCGAAGAGACCCATGAGCCCACCCGGGGCGAAGATCACGATGAAGGCCAGCACGGCGCCGAAGATGAGCCGCCAGTAGGGGAAGACCGACATGACGGTGTCCTGGAGGAAGATGAAGGCGAAGGCGCCCAGGAGCGGGCCGAAGAAGGACGAGAAGCCGCCGAGCAGGACCATGAAGACGATATTGCCCGAGTGCGTCCAGTAGGCGAGCGTCGGGTCCACGTTGCCCGTCGGCGTGGCCAGGAGCGCCCCGCCCACGCCCGCGTAGACGGCCGAGATCATGAAGGCGTACCAGCGGTAGCGCGGCACGCTGACGCCGAGGCTCTCGGCCTTGAGCGGGTTGTCGCGGATGGTCTTCAGGCACAGGCCGAACGGCGAGCGGACGATGCGCCACATGAGGAGCGTGGCGAGCACGAGCACCGCGAGAGAGAAGTAGTAGTACGGCCCGATCAGGTACGCCGTCTTGGAGAACCCCGACCACTCGCTGCCGAGGAGATAGGGGCGGAGCATGCGCATGCCCTCGTCGCCGCCCGTCAGCCTGTAGAACTTGAGCAAGAAAGTATAGAAGACCATGCCGAAGGCCAGCGTCAGCATGCCGAAGTAGATCTTGACATAGCGGACGCAGAGCGCGCCGACGGGCGCCGCCACGACGGCGGCGGCGAGCGCGGCGGCCGGGAGGATCAGCTCCATGTGGCGCACGCCGAGATGAGTTGTCAGCACCGCGCCGGTGTAGGCGCCGATGCCGATGAAGAGCGCGTGGCCGAAGGAGACGAGGCCCGTGTAGCCGAAGAGGAGGTTCAGCCCGAGCAGGACCACGCCGTAGGCCATGAAGGGCAGCATCAGCGTGACGTAGTAAGTCGGCGCCAGGACGGGAAGCCCGAGGAAGGCGATCCCCACGAGCGACAGGACGACGGGCGTTCTCACGCGGCAGCCGTCCCGAAGAGCCCGCGCGGTCGCCAGATGAGCACTGCGATCACGATGAGATAGATCAGCAGCATCTCGAGCTCGGGATAGACGGAGATGGCGACCGATCGGAGCACGCCGACAACCAGGGCTCCGACGAAAGCCCCGCGCATGCTGCCCAACCCCCCGATCACGACGACAGCGAAGGCCTCGACGATCAGCTCGATGCCCATCTCGCTCATGGCCGCCGTCGCCGGGATCACGAGCGCGCCGCCCAGCGTCCCCAGCATGGTCCCCAGCGTGAAGACGCGCACGTACACCCATCGCATGTCCACGCCGAGCGCCTCGGCCATCTCGCGGTTGTCGGCGGCGGCGCGGATGATGCGCCCGAAAACCGTGCGTGAGAGCAGCCACCCGATGCCGAGCGCGATGGCGAGGCTCGCGGCGATGACGATCAGGTTGTAGACAGGCACGGTCGCGCCCAGGATCCGCGCCTGGCCGTAGTTGAGGTAGAGCCCGCCGGTCGAGACAGGTGCCGTGCCCCAGGTCATGCGAATCAGGTCTTCCAGCATCAGCACCAGCGCGAAGGTGAGCAGGAGCTGGAAGGTCTCGTCGCGGTCGTAGACGAAGCGAAGCAGTCCGCGCTCGACGACGACGCCCACCAGGCCGACCGCCAGTCCGCCAAGCGCCAGCGGAATGATGAAGAGCGCCGGCGGCCCGCCATGCGCGGTGAAGTACCCGACGGCCGAGACGCCGGTGTACGCGCCCAGCGCGTAGAAGGAGCCGCACGCCAGGTTGAAGATCTTCTGCACGCCGAAGACCACCTGCAACCCCGCGGCGACCAGGAAGAGGATGGCGGCGTGGAACACACCGCCCATCAGGATGTTCACGAGGTTCGCGGTCATGGACTGGGGGAAGGGGGCTTCCCCGCACCCCGGCCCTCTCCCCAGAGGGGAGAGGGAGAGAACCGGGCACCCTCTCCCCCGCGAGGGGGAGAGGGTAGGGTGAGGGGGTGGGAGATTAGACCTTCCAGCCGTTGATCCAGTCGAGGAGCTTGGAGCCCGCGGGCTTCATCGCGGTCTTGGTGGAGACGACCTCGATGGGGTTGATCGTGACGAAGTCGTAGTTGTTCTTGTGGGTCGTCAAGCCCTGGTAGAAGTTGCACATCTGAATGTGGTCCGGCCGCCACGAACGCGTGCCCGAGAGCGACTCGGCCTCAACGCCCTCGAGCGCCTTGACCACCTGCGCCTTGGTCGGCCACTGCTTGGTCTGCGCATAGGCCTTCTCGA
Organism: Candidatus Rokuibacteriota bacterium; assembly: GCA_030647435.1. Lineage (NCBI taxonomy): Bacteria > Candidatus Rokuibacteriota > Candidatus Rokuibacteriota bacterium. The sequence continues at coordinate 46,828 of JAUSJX010000008.1, read as the reverse complement.
CCGCGACCTTGTACGACTCGATGTTGAAGTAGGCGTGGTCGGACTCGTAGGCCGGGTATTCGTTGTACTTGGCCTTGTACTCGCGGACGAACTGCTTCAGCAGCGGCGAGCCCTTCGGGTCGTCGAAGTACATGGTGTTGTAGCCCAGCAAGAGCCCCTCGGGCGTGAACTCTTTCTTGAGCGAGTCGTGGACGCCGCCCGCCGTGGTGAAGACGCCTTTCATGTTCTTGAAGAGCCCGACCGCCGCCGCCTGCTTCATGAGGATCGTCGCGTCGCCCGACCAGAACGACGTCATGAGCAGATCCGGCTTGGCCTGTTGGATCGCGGCGATGTGTGAGGTGAAGTCCGTCACGCCGAGCTTCGGGAACAGCTCCAGCACCGGCTTGACGTTCATGCCCATCTTCTTGAGCACGGCCTGGTAGGTCTCCCAGCAGTCGTGGCCGTAGGAGTAGTCGTTGTTGATGCCGGCGATGGTCTGGACGCCCTTGAAGTACTTGGGCGTGAGGGTGCCGGCCACGATGGCCTCGACCTCGTTGTCCACGCTCTTGAAGGCCCACTTGGGATTCGGCATCGTTTCCTCGACGCCCTTCTGGGTCGTGCCGTCCCAGGAGAGCCACGGCGTGTCCATCTCCTCGGCGACGGGCCCGAGAGCCAGCGTCACGCCCGTGGAGATGCCGCCGATGACCACCTCGACCTTGTCCTGGAGGATGAGCTTGCGGTAGCGCTCGACGGTGTCCTTGGGGTTGGATTCCTCCTCCACGATCAGCTGGACCTGGCGGCCGAGGATGCCGCCGGACTTGTTGACGCGCTCGGCCCACCACTCCGTCCCGCGCAGGCCGGCGGTACCGACGGGCGCCGCGATGCCCGCGCGGATCGCGATGATGCCGATCTTGACCGGGTCGGACGGCACCCCGGGCCGCGCCTGACCCCGCGCCACCGCCGGGAAGCCGACCGCGCCCGCGGCCGCCGCGCCGCCTGCCACTTTGAGGAATTCGCGCCTCGTTGTCGCCATGATGCCCCCCCTCGTCATTGAGAGTTAGCCCTTCAGTTCCTTGCGCGCCAACTGGGCCCCGGCCGCCAGCCGCTTGAGCTTCTCGAACGCCACCCACCGCGGCACGGGGAAGAACCCGCAGTCGGGAATCAGCGACAGCCGCTCGGCGGGGATGTACTTGAGGCAGAGGCGGACCCGCTCCGCGATATCCTCCGGAGTCTCCATGTAAAAGGACTTCACGTCAACCACTCCGCAGGCGATGTCCCGGTCCACGCCGATCTCCTTCCACATCTCGATCTCGGCCATCTCGCGGTTGGCGTACTCGAAGACGAACTGCTGACACTTGGTTTCGAGCAGCGCCGGGAACATCCAGCGGTAGCTCCGCTTGCCGCGCGGGCGCGAGAGGAGATTGCCGAAGCAGACGTGGTAGCCGATCTTCGCCTTCACGCCCTCCACGCAGGCGTTGAACATCTTCACGTACTCGGGCGCCTGGCCGGGCACGATGGCGGCCGAGGGCTCATCCACCTGGATCCAGTCGGCGCCGGCCGCGGCGAGCGCCTTCAACTCCGCGTTGACCGCCGGCACCAGGTCCCAGCAGAGCGCCAGGCGGTCGTTGTTGTACGCGTCGCCCGGCCGCGTCTGGACGTGGATGGACAGCGTCACGGGTCCTGGGCACGTCGCCTTGACCGGCTTGTCGGTCTGCGACTTGAGGTACTTGAACTCGTCCACCGTGCCGAGGCCCTTGGGTACCGTGATCTTCCGCGTCGGCCGGTAGCGCGGCACGCTGTCGTAGGCGTAGAGCCCGGTCTTCCGCAGCGGCTCCAGGACCTCCAGCCCTTCCATCTTGCCGTAGAAGCTCTGGACGAAGAAGAAGCGGCGCATCTCGCCGTCGCAGATCACGTCGATCCCTGCCCGCTCCTGGTCGCGGATCGCGAGCTGTGTCGCGTCGTCGAAGGTCTCCCTGACGTCGGTCTGCCCGTACTCCTCCGCCTTGATCTTGTCGAGCGCGGTCCAGAACCAGCCGGGGAAGCCGTGGCTGCCCATCACGTGGGTGTACAGCAGCGGGAGCTTCGCGGTCATGTCAGGTTCTCCTCACGTCAGCAGCCTCTTGGCGATGATCTCTTTCATGATTTCGGAGGTTCCCGACGCGATCGTCCAGAGCCGCACGTCGCGGAAGAACCGTTCCACCGGGAACTCGCGCATGTAGCCGTAGCCGCCGTGCATCTGGACGGCCTGGTAGGCCACGCGGTTGGCCACCTCCGTCGCGAAGAGCTTGGCCATGGAGACTTCGGTTATGCAGTCCTCGCCCGCCTTGTAGCACGCCACGGCGCGATAGACCAGATGCCGCGCCGCTTCGATGTCCGTCCCCATCTCGGCCACCTTGTGCCGGAGCGCCTGCTTTCGGCTCAACGGCTCGCCGAAAGCCTGGCGCTCTCGGAGATAGACCATCGTGTCCTCCAGCGCCTGCGCAGCGCCGGAGAGGGCCAGCACCGCAGCCATGATGCGCTCGCGCTGGAGCCCCGCCGCCAGCTGCTGGAAGCCGCGCCCCTCGACGCCCAGCAGGTTCTCCGCCGGCACCGGGCACTCGTGGAAGGCCAGCTCTGCGGTGTCCGAGGCGCGCATGCCCATCTTGTCGAGCTTGCGGCTGACCGTGAAGCCTGGCAGCCCGCGCTCGACGAGGAACATGGAGATGCCGTCGTGGCGCCGCTCGGGCGTGCCCTGCGCCGTCCGCGCCGCAACGAAGTAGAGGTCGCCGTAGACGCCGTTGGTGATGAAGATCTTGCTGCCTGTGAGGAGGTAGTGGTCGCCCTTGCGCACCGCACGCGTGGCGAGCGCTGCCATGTCAGAGCCCGTGCCAGGCTCGGTGATGCCCAGCGCGCACACGGTGTCCCCATTGATGATGCCAGGGAGATACTTCCGCTTCTGCTCTTCCGTCCCGTAGCGTGTGAGCCAGGGCGAGGACATGTCCGTGTGCACCAGCACGCTGAAGGCCACGCCGCCCGAGCGGCAGCGCGCCATCTCCTCGCCCAGCACCACGCTCGACAGGAAATCGCCGCCCGCCCCGCCGTACTCCACCGGGAACTCCAACCCAAGGAACCCCAGCTCCCCCAGCCGCCGCCAGAATGACTTGGGGATCTGCCCCGCCTCCTCCCACTCGTCCACGTGCGGCGCGACCTCCTTCTCCACGAAGGCCCGCACGCTCTTCCGCAGCATCCCGTGTTCTTCGGTGAACATCAGACTTAGCCTCTTTCCTCCGGGCTCCGCATCCCTCTCCCCTCTGGGGAGAGGGCAGGGTGAGGGGGGCGCCTCATTGGATCACCTCGTCGGCGCGCAGCAGCAGCGACTGCGGGATCGTGAGCCCGAGCGCCTTCGCGGTCTTGAGGTTGATGACCAACTCGAACTTGGTGGGCTGCTCGACGGGCAGGTCGGCGGGCTTGGCGCCCTTCAGGATGCGGTCAACGTACCCTGCGGCACGCCGCCACTGATCAGCAATGTCCGCACCGTACGACATGAGGCCCCCATCGCGGGCGTATTGTCGGCCATTGAAGATGGCTGGGAGTCGGCTCTTCACCGCCAGGCTGGCGATTCTGGCCATCTGCTCGAGGACGAGGGGGCCGCCAAAAACGATGAGCCCACCTACCCGCGCACGGCCGATTTTGGCGAAGGCATCTCCGACATCGCCGGCCCCCCGGAACTCGACCGGCAGGATCGTGATCCCCAAGCCGCGACCCGTATCCTCGAGGACTCTCACCTGAGACGGGTTGTATGACATGCCGATACCCGACAAGGTGGCGACGCGGGAGAGCTCGGGGTTGATTTCTCTGAGAAGCTGCAGGCGCTTGGTCTGGATCTCTGCGCCGGCATTCAGCGTCAGGCCGGTGACGTTCCCGCCAGGATGGGCCAGGCTCGCCACAAGCCCATCTTCCACCGGATTGTACGAGCCGGCCATCACGATGGGGATCGTGGTCGTCGCCTTCTTGGCAGCGATAGTATTGGGGTTGACTCCGGTGACGATCACGTCCACCTTGAGCCGGACCAGGTCGGCCGCCAGCTCGGGGAGCCGCTCGACGCGTCCATCTGCGAAGCGGTACTCGATCACGATGTCGCGCCCGGGCGTGTAACCCCTCTCGCGGAGGCCACCCTCGAAGGCTTGAATCAGGTGGAGCTGGGCCTCCCGCGGCGACGTCTGAAGGTAGCCGATCCGCCACACCTTCCCCGCCTGCTGCGCCTCGGCGCCGAGGGGTGCCGCGAGGAAGATGAGGGCGAGTAGGAGCAGTCTCGGCACCCTCACCGCGGCCCTCTCCCAGAGCGAGGGAGAGGGAGTCTGGGCGAGCGTCATCGCGGCTTGCTCCGGTCGCGCTCCATCTGGCGGAGCTCGGTGCGGCGGATCTTGCCGCTGATGGTCTTGGGCAGGTCGGCGACGAACTCGATCTCGCGCGGGTACTTGTAGGGCGCGGTCACCGTCTTGACGTGCTCCTGGAGCTCGGTGGCGAGGGCGTCGGAGGCGGTGTGACCGGGGGCGAGAACCACGAAGGCCTTGACGATCTCGCCGCGGAGCGCGTCCGGCTTGCCGATGACGGCGGCTTCGGCGACGGCGGCGTGCTCCACCAGGGCCGACTCCACCTCGAACGGCCCGATGCGGTAGGACGCGCTGTTGATCACGTCGTCGGCGCGGCCGACGAACCAGAGATAGCCCTCCTCATCCATGGACGCGCGGTCGCCGGTGATGTACCAGTCGCCGCGGTGGCATTTCGCGGTGGCCTCCGCGTTCTTCCAGTACTCCTGGAACATGCCCACGGGCCGCTCCGGCTTCACGCGGATGGCGAGGTCGCCCTCCCCGCCGCGCGGCAGCTCGCGCCCTTCTTCGCCCACGATGGCGAGATGGTGCCCCGGCGCGGCCGGGCCCATGGAGCCGGGCTTCCACGGCGTGGCCGGGAAGGTCGCGGCCACCAGCACACTCTCGGTCTGACCGTAGCCCTCGTAGATGTGATGCCCCGTGCCCTCGCGCCAGGCCTCGATCACCTCGGGGTTGACGGCCTCGCCCGCGCCCATGCAGTGGCGCAGCGTCGGGTAACGGTACTTGCGGAGCGGCTCCTGGACCATCATGCGATAGGCCGTCGGCGGCGCGAAGAAGGTCGTGATGGGGAAGCGCTCGAACATGGCGAGCGTCTCCTGCGAGTCGAACTTCTTGCCGCGCGCGTCCCAGACGAAGATGGCCGCGCCCATGTTCCAGGGCGCGAAGAAGGAAGTCCACGCGGCCTGGGCCCAGCCCGTGTCCGAGATCGTCCAGTGCAGGTCCTCTGGCGTGTTGTCGAGCCAGAACTTGCCCGTGATGATGTGGCCGATGGGGTAAGACGCGTGGGTATGCAGCACCATCTTCGGGAAGCCGGTCGTCCCCGAGGTGAAGTAGACCATCATCGGGTCGCCGCTCGCGTTTCTCGGGTGCGCCATTTCGGACGAGGCGAGGCCCATCAGTCGCTCGTACTCCTGCCAGCCTCCGCCTGCACGCCCCAGCACGATCCGGTGCTTCACCGTCGGGCACTCGAGCAGGACCTGGTCCACCTTGTGCGTGTTGTCCTCGTCGGTGATGACCACGCTCGCCTCGGCGGCCTGGAGGCGATAGGTGATGTCCTTGGTGGTGAGGAGCGTGGTGCCGGGAACGGACACGGTGCGCGCGCGCAGGCAGCCCAGCAGGATCTCCCACCACTGATAGACGCGCGGGAGCATGACGACGACCCGCTCGCCAGGCTTGACGCCGAGGCCCGCGAGCGCATTGGCGAAGCGCTTCGAGCGCTCGGCGAGCTCTGCGAAAGTGAATCGCCGCGGCTGCCCGTCGGCCGACACCCAGAGCAGCGCGAGCTTCGAGGGATCCCGCGCCCACGCATCGAAGGTGTCGAAGGCCCAGTTGAAGCGCGCGGGCACTTCCAGGCGGAAGTCCCGCATCGTCGCCGCGTAGTCGGTCATGTTCCGCGCCGTCACTGGATCACCTGGTCGGCCCGCGCGAGAATGGCTTGAGGGATCTTGATGTTCAGGGCCGCGGCGGTCTTCAGGTTGACGCCAAGCTCCAGCTTCGTGGGCTGCTGAACGGGGAGCTCGCCGGGCTTAGCGCCCTTGAGGATCCTGTCCACGTAGGCGGCGGCACGCTTGTAGGTGTCGACGGGCTCGACCCCATACCCTATGAGCCCGCCCGCCTCCACGTCGGCCCGGGACGTGTACATCACAGGGATCCGGGTCTTGGCGGCAAGCTCGATCGTCCGCGCCCGAAGGGAAGCCTGGAGCGGCTCGGCCAGGCGCATCAGGGCCTGAGCTCGCCAGCCCCGCGCCGCCTCGAAGGCGGGCTCGAGCTGCGCCGCTTCCTCGACCGTGAAGACGCGGAGCTGAACCTTCAACTCACGGGCGGCGGCCTCGGCGTCCTGGATCTGGATCAGCGTGTTGGGGACGCCGGGGTTGCCGATGAGCCCGATGCGTGTGGCGGTCGGGACCAGCTCCTTGAGGAGCTGGAGCCGCTTGGCGGTGAGCGGGCCGGTGAGGGTGGTGAACCCCGTGATGTTCCCGCCCGGCCTCCCCAGGTTGGAGACGAGCCCCACCCGCACGGGGTCTCCGACCCCCACCATGACGATGGGTATGGTCGCGGTAGCATTCTTGGCCGCGAGGTTGCCCGGAGTGTTCGCGACCACCATGACCTTCACCGGAAGCTTGACCAGCTCGGCTGCCAGTTGAGGGAGCCGATCGAGCTGTCCTTCCGCCGACCGGTACTCGTAGACGACGCTCTTCCCCTCGACATAGCCGAGCTCCTTCATCGCCTCGCGGAACGCATCCCACAACGGCTTCGCTGTCGCAGACGGGGCCGGCGTGAGCATGCCGACGCGGGGCATGGATTCGCGCGACTGCCCTGCCGCGTAGCTGAACCCGCAGGCGACTACGACGGCGACGACAACAGCGGCGGCACAGCCGGGCACCGCGCGGCGGTCCATCACTGGATCACCTGATCGGCACGCGAAAGCAGAGACTGCGGGACGGTGAGGCCGAGCGCCTTCGCCGTCTTGAGGTTGATGACCAGTTCGAACTTCGTCGGCTGCTCGATAGGCAGGTCGGCGGGCTTGGCCCCCTTGAGGATCTTGTCCACGTAGACCGCAGCACGTCGCTGCATCTCGGCAACATTTACTCCATAGGACATGAGCCCACCTGGCTCAACAAACACCTGGAGGTCATAGACTGCGGCGATCCGATGCGCGGCCGCAAGATCGACGATGGCCTTTCTATGCACGAACATAAACGCTGGCGACGTCACCACTACACCCTGGTCGTGATTCTTCTTCATGCCGAGGAAAGCGGCAGCCAAGTCCCCCGCTCGGCGCACGATGAACGTATGAACCTCTATGCCGAGGCTCCGAGCCGCGATCGCGACCTGTTCATCGAACCGAGCGCGTATCTGGGGGAGTGCCGAGGTTGTGACATCCTCTCGAAGGAGCGCGACCTTTGAGAGATTCGGTACAAGCGCTTTGAGAAGCTCGAGACGCTTTGGGATGAGATCATCGTTGAGGAGCTGTGACCCTGTGATATTGCCCCCAGGCCTTGCGAGGCTGTCGACGAGTCCTGCGGCAACAAGATCATTGTCGGCGCGACCGACCACGATGGGGATGGTTTTCGTTTCCAGTTGAAGGATCTTTGCCAGGCCCGCGCCCGAAACGAACAGTACGTCGACCTTGAGGCGCACGAGGTCAGCGGCGCCTGTGCGAAGCTGATCGGCTGATTCGCCGAACCGTCGCTCGACGACCATGTTTTGGCCATCGACCCAGCCGAGCTGTCTCATCGACAGCCAGAACGGGTTTGTCGAGACTGACTTCGCCAGCTCCTGTGGGCTCGGAGCTGGACCGATGCCAAGAATTCCCACGCGAGCCTTCTTCTCTGACTTCTGCGCCTCGGCGGCGCGGGGCGCAGCAAGGAGCACCGCACCCGTGCCAGCAAGGAATGCCCGCCGGTCCATCACTGGATCACCTGGTCCGCGCGCGCCAGCAGGGCCGGCGGGATGGTCAGGCCGAGCGCCCTCGCCGCCCTCAGGTTGATGACCAGCTCGAACTTCGTGGGCTGCTCGATCGGCAGGTCGGCGGGCTTGGCGCCCTTGAGGATCCTGTCCACGTAGAAGGCGGCCCGGCGGAATATCTCGAGGCCGCTCGGCCCATAGGAGACGAGCCCGCCCGCTTCCACGAAGCTTCGAACGTCGTACATGGCGGGCAGGCGGTGCTGCGCCGCCAGCTCCACGATGCGCTTGGCGTTTTCAGTGCTGAACGGGCTGGCCCGCACGTCGAGCGCCTGGGCCCGCTCGCGCTGCATGGCGGTGAAGGCGTCGGGCAGGTCCCTAGCCTCGTTCACTTCTTGGACGACGAGTTGGATCCCCATCTGCTGCGCCGCGGCCCGCATCTGCTCGAGGTAGGGCCTCGTGGCGGAGGTATAACCGTGGTAGGAGAGCACCGCAACCCGCGTGGCCTTGGGGAGGAGCTCGCGCACCAGCTGGAGCCGCTTGCCGACGAGCTCGGTGGACATCAGGGTCAGGCCCGTGACATTGCCGCCCGGGCGGGCGAGGCCGGCGACGAGGCCGCTGCCGACGGGATCGGCCACCGCCGCCATGACGATGGGGATGGTACTGGTCGCGCGCTTGGCTGCCTCGATGACCGGCGTCGTAACCCCGACGATGACCTCCACCTTGAGCCGCACGAGCTCTGCCGCCATCTCCGGCAGGCGCCCCGCCTTGCCTGCCGCCCATCGGTACTCGATGGTGAGGTTGCGCCCTTCGACATAGCCCAGCTCGCGCAGCCCCTCGCGAAAGGCCTCAACCGGGGCGGCCGGGCCGGATCCCAGGGACAGGAAGCCGATGCGGTGGGCCTTGCCCGCCTGTTGAGCGCGGGCGACACCGGGCGCCGCGACCACGCCGGTTGCCGCGAGGCCTAGGAACGCGCGGCGGTCCATCAGGGGATGCGGACCCAGCCTTCCATCAGGCGGCGCGCGGTGCGGTAGACGGTGACGCGCTCGGCGTGGTACTCGCCGGCCTGCTTGGCGACGACGGCGTCGAGGGGCAGCACGCCCGACGGGTGGCCGAGGCGCACGTCGGCGCCGGGCTTGGCAGTCGAGCACTCGTGGACCAGGGTGCCCTCGATGCGCGCTGCTACGGCGAGACACATGGAGGAGGTGAGCGGGAAGGCGCGGTGGCAGTTGCCCATGGAGATGGCGCGAGCGACGACGTCGGCCTGCTCGCGGCCGACGCGCGAGCCGTCGAGGGCCGTGTACTCGACAGGCGCCGTGACCATGGCGATCTTCGGCGTGGCGGCGCTGCCCGGGATGCCCATGAGGTGCGAGGCGGCGACACGGATCTTTTCGAGGCGCGCGCAGAGCGCCTTGTCGCCGTCCACAGCCTGCGGCGTCTCGGTGCCGGTGAGCCCGAGATCGCGGGCGCGGACGAAGACCATGGGGATGGAGGCGTCCACGAGCGAAGCCTCGACGCCCTCGACCATCTCACGTGTCTTGCCGGTCGGCAGGAGCCGGCCTGTGCCCGCGCCGCCGGGCTCGAGGAAGTCCAGCGCGATGCGCGCGCCCGTGCCCGCCACGCCGGGGAGCTCGAAGTCGCCGTGGACGGCGGGCTCGCTGCCCGCCACGGGCACGCGCGCCACGATGAGCTTCTTGGTGTTGGTGTTGTGGATGCGCACGAGCGTCTCGCCCTCGATGGGCTGGATCAGGCGCTCCTCGATGGCGAAGGGCCCGACGGCGGAGGAGCAGTTGCCGCAGTTGCCCGTGTAGTCCACGTGCGCCTTGCCCACCTCGACCTGCGCGAAGGTGTAGTCCACGTCGGCGCCTGGGTGGGTGGTCGGGCCGATGATGCAGGCCTTGGAGAGCGACGAGATGCCGCCGCCCAGTCCGTCGAGCTGGCGGCCGTAGGGATCGGGGCTGCCGAGCGCCGCCAGCAGAATGTAGTCGCGCTCGACGCCGGCCGGCGGCAGATCGCGCTCGTGGAAGACCAGGCAGCGGCTGGTGCCGCCGCGCATGTAGACGGCGCGGACGCGCGCTTGGGTCATCGCCCCCTCACCCTACCCTCTCCCCCGGTGGGGGAGAGGGAGACTTGGGGACGCGCGCTTGGGTCATTTCGCGGCGGCGGTTTGGGCGAGGAGACCGCCCGCGAGGAGGATGTCGCGCTCGCGCGGCGTCAGCACGCAGCGCGTCTGGAAGCTCGTGCCGGTCCGCTCGTTGGTTACCGCGATCTTCCGCCCCGCCAGTAGCGCGTCGCGGAGATCGTCGAAGCGGAGCATGTCGTCGCGCTGGATCGCCTCGTAGTCGGCGGGGTTGTCGAACTCGAGCGGCACGAGCCCCCAGTTGATCAGGTTGGCTCGGTGGATGCGCGCGAAGCTCTTGGCGAGGACGGCGCGCACGCCGAGGTGGAGCGGGCCGAGCACCGCCGCCTCGCGCGAGGAGCCCTGGCCGTAGATCTCGCCGCCCACCAGTACGCCCGTGCCCGCGGCCTTGGCGCGGGCGACGAATTCCGCGTCCGTGTTCCTGAAGGTGAACTCGGCGATGGCCGGGACGTTGGAGCGGAAGACGAGCGCGGCCGTCCCCGAGGGCGAAATATCGTCGGTCGAGACCTTGTCGCCGAGCTTGATCAGCACCGGCGCGCGGAGCGTCGCCTCGACGGGACGCCCCCGCGGCACTTCCTTGATGTTGGGGCCCTTGAGCACCGTGGTGGATGACGCCTCGCTCTCCGACGCCGGAGGCACGAGGCCGGCGTTGGACGCGATGAGGGATGCCGGATAGTGGCGCTCGGGCGCGGCGCCGCGCTTGCGCGGGTCGGTGATAACGCCGGTCAGAGCGGAAGCGGCGGCGGTCAGCGGCGAGCAGAGGTAGATCTGGTCGTCCTTGACGCCGCTCCGCCCGGAGAAGTTGCGGTTGAAGGCGCGCAGGCTCTTGCCTCCCGCCGCGGGCACGTGCCCGATGCCGGCGCAGGAGCCGCACGTGGGCTCTGACACCGTGGCGCCGGCGGCGAGGAGGTCGGTCAAGAGCCCCTCGCGCGACATGATCTCGAGGATGCGGCTCGAGCCCGGGAAGACGACGAAGGAGACCGAGGGCGCCACGCGCTCGCCTCGGATCGTCCGGGCGACGGCCCACATGTCCTCCCACGAAGAATTGGTGCAGGAGCCGACCATGACCTGCTCGAGCGCGGTGCCTTCGACTTCGCGCACCGGCACAACCTTGTCCGGCGACGAGGGCAGGGCGACCAGCGGCTCGAGGGCCGAAAGATCGAGCTCGATCTGCTCGTCGTACTCGGCGTCGGCATCCGCGGCGAAAGGCTGCCACTCCTTCTCGCGCCCGAGGAGGGCGAAGTAGCTGCGCGTCGCCTCGTCGGAGGGGAAGACGCTGGTCGTCAGCGTCAGCTCGGCGCCCATGTTGCAGATGGTCGCGCGCTGGGGCAGGGACAGCGTCGCCGCGCCCGGCCCCGCGTACTCGAAGATCTTGCCGCTGCCGCCGCGGACCGAGTAGCGGCGCAGCAATTCCAGGATCACGTCCTTGGCGTGGACCCAGGGCTTGAGCTGGGCCGTGAGCCAGACGCGGACCACCTTGGGCATGGGCAGGTGATAGGCGCCGCCGCCCATCGCGACGGCGATGTCGAGTCCGCCCGCGCCGATGGCCAGCATGCCCGTCGAGCCGCAGAGCGGCGTGTGGCTATCGGTGCCGAGGACGAACTGCCCAGGGACGCTGAAGGTCTCGAAGTGCACCTGGTGGCAGATGCCGTTGCCTGGCTTGGAGAACCAAGAGCCGTAGCGCTTCGACGCGGTCTGAATATACCGGTGGTCGTCCGTGTTCCGCGAGTCCGTCTGGTTGACGTTGTGGTCGATGTAGCTGACGACCTTTGACGGCTTCACGCGCGGAAAGCCCATGGCCTCGAACTGCAGCCACGCCATGTTGCCGTTGGTGTCGGTCAGCAGGCACTGGTCCACGCGCAGCCCGACCTCCTCGCCGGCCACGGTCTTGCCCGCGACCAGGTGCGACTCGAACAGCTTCCGCGCGACGCTCTTTCCTGGCATCAGCGAACCTTACCCCCTCACCCTGCCCTCTCCCCCACTCGGGGAGAGGGGAAATCTGGCCCCCGGCCCTCTGCCCCAGGGGGAGAGGGTAGATCTGGCCCCCGGCCCTCTGCCCCAGGGGGAGAGGGTAGATCTGACCCCCCTCTCCCTTCCAGGGAGAGGGTAGGGTGAGGGTGGAGTGTGAGGCCGGCTCATCGCTTTTCTACTGGCACGAACGGTTTTCTGCCGGGGCCCTTGTAGTCGGCGCGCGGGCGGATCAGCCGGTTGTCGTCGTACTGCTCGAGGAGGTTGGCCGTCCAGCCAGCGATGCGGGACGTCGCGATGACCGGCGTGAAAAGGTCCACGGGGATGCCGATCGAGTAGAAGAGCGGCGCCGAGTAGAAGTCCACGTTGGGGATGAGCTTCTTGACGGCGTGGACCTTGGCGTGGAGCTTCACCGCAAGGTCGTACCAGAGCGCCTGCCCCGTCTCCCGGCACGCCGCCTCGGCCATGCCTTTGAGAATGGCCGCGCGCGGGTCACCGGCCGTGTAGACGCGGTGGCCCATGCCCATGAGACGCCGCTTCTCGGCGAGCGCCTTGTCCGCGAAGGCGTCCACGTTGTCGAGTTTGCCGATCTCCAGCAGCGTCCGCATCACGGCCTCGCCGGCGCCGCCGTGGAGCGTGCCCTTGAGCGCGCCGACGCCTCCCGCCACGGCGGAGTGCATGTCGGACAAGGTCGCCGCGATCACGCGCGTCGTGAAGGTCGAGGCATTCAGCTCGTGCTCGGCGTAGAGGACGAGGCTCGCGTCGAAGGCCTTGGTCGTGACCTCGCTCGGCTTCTTCCCCGTCAGCATGTAGAGGAAGTTGGCCGCAAGCGACAAGTCCTTCGACGGCGGCACGGGCTCCTGGCCGCTGCGCACTCGGTGGTGGGCGCAGATCGCCGTGGCGAACTGGCTGGTCAGGCGCACAGCCTTGCGCAGGTTGGCCGCGTGCGAGTTGTCTTTCGTGTCGGGGTCGTGCATGCCCAGGATCGCGACGGACGCTTGGAGCACGCGCATGGGATCGGTTTGCTTGGGCATCAGCGCGTAGGCTTTGACGAGATCGCCGGGGATCGGTCGCGCCGCCGCCAGCTCGGCCATGAAGCGATCGAGCTGGCTCTTATTGGGCAGCTCGCCCATCCAGAGGAGATACGCGACTTCCTCGAAGGTCGCCTTGCGCGCGAGGTCGTCGATGTCGTAGCCGCGGTAGGCGAGGCGGCCGTTCGTGCCGTCGAGGTCGCAAAGCTCGGTCTCGGCGGCGACCACGCCCTCGAGGCCGCGGATCAGCTGGGTGCCTTCAGCCATGTTCTGTCTCCTCTCAGGCCGGCCGCTTGATGCCGAAGGCCGGCAGGACCGTTTCGACGAAGCCCTGGAGCGCGTCGAAGTCGTAGGGGCCCTCGCGGAAAGCGAGGTTCACGCGCTGGACGCCCACCGCCTGATAGGCCTGGCACATCTCGAGCGCGTCTTTCGGCGTGCCGCGGAAGAAACCCTTGCGCTCCGGGTTCTCGCCCCAGTGGGACTTGAAGATCGCCTCGCCGCGCTGGACCCCCTTGGCGTCGGCGCCCAGGTAGAAGCCGACGTTGACGGAGCGCGCGAGCGTCCTGGGGTCGCGGCCTTCCTTGGCGCACCAGTCGTCGAGGATCGCGTTCTTGGCCTTCCACACCTGCGGGTCGATGTAGGGCGCGTTCCAGCCGTCGGCGTACTTCGCCGCCGTGCGGAGCGTGCGCTTCTCGCCCTGGCCGCCCACCCAGATGGGCAGGCGCTTCTGAAGAGGCTTGGGGTTGCAGCGCGCGTCGTTGAGCTGGAAGTACTGACCCTTGAAGTTTGAGATCGGCTGGTCGAAGAGCATGCGCAGGATCTGCACCGCCTCCTCGAGGTGGTCCTGGCGGATGCCGATGCGCTCGAAGGGGATGCCGTAGCCCTCGTACTCGTGCTGGTGCCAGCCGGCGCCGATGCCGATCTCGCAGCGGCCGCCGGAGAGGTGGTCGATGGTGCAGATGGCCTTGGCGAGGACGCCGGGGTTCCTGTAGTTGACGCAGATCACGAGCGAGCCCACGCGCACGTGCCTGGTGTCGAGCGCGATGGCCGTCATCGTGCTGATCGCTTCGAAGCAGGGGCCGTTACCGTCGCGGTACGGCGACTCCTGGAAGTGATCGGCGGAGGAGAACCAGTCGAAGCCGTTGGCGTCCGCGAAGCGCCAGAGCTTGCGCATATCGGCCATCGGCCCGCCCACGTGTCCCAGGTGCATCCCGAAGGCATCACCATTTTCCGGTCTCCAGTGAGAGTTAGCGCGTTGTCAGCGTCAAACCGCCATCCACTACGAGCGTCTGGCCCGTCACCCAGCGCGCCTCGTCGCTGGCGAGGGAGACGGCCGCCCAGCCGACGTCCCAGCCCTCGCCCTCGGTGCCGAGCGGGCTCGCCTTGCGCCGCTTCTCCCTTAGCTCTGGGCCGACGCTCTCGACCATCGGCGTCCAGACCATGCCGGGAGCGATCGCGTTGACACGCACGCCCTTGGGGCCGAGCTGGGCCGCGCAGGTGCGGACGAAGCCGATGACGCCCGCCTTGGCGGCAGCGTAGGCGGTGCGGCCGTGGCCGCGCAGCGCGGCGACGGACGAGACGCAAATGATGGCACCCCGCCCGCGCTCGACCATGGGCCTGGCGGCCGCCTGGGTCGCGAGGAGCATGGACTTGAGGTCGACGGCCATGACCTGGTCCCACTCCTCTTCCGTCACCTCGAAGAGCGTCTTGCGCGATTCGATGCCGACATTGTTGTGGAGGATGTCCACGGCGCCCCAGCGATCGAGCGCCGCCTTGACCATCGCCTCGCACTCGGCCTTGCGCGTCACGTCGGCGGTGAAGACCGCGGCCTCGCCGCCCTCCTGGGCGATCAGCTTGGCCGTCTCCTCGGCGTTTTCGGGCTTGGCGTCCACGCAGAGGACGCGGGCGCCCTCGCGGGCGAAGAGGATGGCCGCGGCCTTGCCGTTGCCGAGCCCCGGGCCGCGCGACCCCGCGCCGGTGATGATGGCGACCTTGTCCTTGAGCCGTCCGCTCACGATTTGCCCGCCGCTCAAGACTTAAAGGACCCGTCGATGCGGACGTCTATGAGATACGGGCCGCTGGAGGCGAGCCCGCGGTGGATGGCCGGCCCGACGTCGGCGGACTTCTCCACGAGCTCACCCGCCACGCCCATCGACTTGGCGAGACCCACGTAATCGAGGCGCGGGTTGACCAGGTCCATGGCGACGTACTTGTCGTCCTCGGCGGAGAAGCCCTTGAGCGCGAGCGTCCGCTGCTTGAGGATGCGGTACGAGGCGTTGTTGAAGATGACGTAGACGACGGGGATCGAGTCGTGGGCGGCCGTCCAGAGCGACTGGATGGTGTACATCGCGCTGCCATCGCCGACCAGCGCCACGACCGGGCGCCCGGGCTGGGCAAGCTTGATGCCGAGCGCGGCCGGCAGCCCCCAGCCGATCCCGCCGCCGCGGAGGCCGTAGTAGCCCTTCGGGTCACGCGACTTGAGCAGCTCGCGCAGGCCGCCGCCCGAGGAGATGCTCTCGTCCACGACGACGGCGTCGTCGGGCACCGCGTCGGCGACCGCCGCCACGAGGGACAGCGGCGTGATGGGCGTGCGCCCGGCTTCGGCCTTGGCGCGGGTGCGCAGGTCGGCGATCTTGGCCTCGCGCGCCTTGCCGAGCTCTCCGGCGCGCGCCTTCGCCGCCTTGACGGCGTCGGGGGAGAGGCGCCGGCGGAGCGCCTCGGCCAGATCCGGCAGTGTCGCCTTGGGATCGCCCTGGATGGCGACCTTGGCCGGGTAGTTCTTGCCGATCTCCCACGGGTCCAGGTCCAGGTGGATGAGCGGCAGTCCTTCCGGCATCGGTTCGACGTCCGACGGCAGCGAGAGGGTGAACATGTCGCCGCCCACGGAGAAGACAAGGTCGTGCTTCATGAGGAGCGCCCGGATCGGCGGGCCCAGGCGCGGGAAGGCGCCGGCGTAGAGCGGGTGAGTGAACGGGAAGGAGCAGGTCGAGGGCACGCACTCGGCGTAGACGGGCGCGCCGAGCAGCTCGGCGACTTCCGCCATTTCCGCGAGCGCATCGCCGTGAGCGACCGCGTCGCCGGAGATCAGGATGGGGCGCTGGGCCTTGACGAGGAGGTCCGCCGCGGCCTCGATCGCCGCCTTGTCGCCGCGGATGCGCGGGGCGATGCGCGTCGTCTCGAGGAGATCGACCTGGCGCTCGGCGTTCAGCACGTCCACGGGCAGCGCGAGGAAGACGGGGCCCGTGGGATGCGCCTTGGCGGTCGTGGCGGCGCGGCGCACGGCGCGCGGCAGGTCCTCGAGCCGCGTGATCTCGTAGGACCACTTGACGTAGGGGCGCGCGACGGGCGGCAGGTCCGACCACAGGATGGGCTCCGTCAGGTTCATCGCCTGGTCGTGCTGGCCGGCGGTGAGGAGGAGCGGCGAGCCCGCCTTCATGGCGTCGTAGAGCATGCCCATGGCGTTGCCGAGCCCCGGGGACGTATGGACGTTGACGGCGGCAAGCTTGCCGCTCGCCTGGGCGTAGCCGTCGGCCATCGCGATGGCGACCGACTCCTGCAGCGCCAGGATGTAGCGGATGCCGGGCTCGCGCGCGAGGCCGTCCATCAGCGGCAGCTCGGTCGTGCCGGGGTTGCCGAACATGATCTCGACGCCTTCCTGCTTGAGGATCTCGAGGAAGGCCTGCTTGCCTGACGTGAAGGGCATCGGAGACTCCTCCCAAGGGTGACAGTCTCGCCCGCGGCTGGCGCGCCACGCGGCGCGCCGAAAGAGGATCATACGCCCGCTTCCTTGACTGCGCCAGAGGCGGCCTGTACGCTCGGCGGCGATGGCACCGCCCTCCGTGTTTCTCGACGCGTGCCGGCGCCGGCAGACCGCGTTCACCCCCATCTGGCTCATGCGCCAGGCAGGGCGCTACATGCCCGAGTACCGCGCCATGCGCGAGCGGCACGGCTTTCTGGAGCTGTGCAAGAACCCGCAGGCCGCGGCCGAAGTGACGCTCCAGCCGGTGGAGCGGCTGGGCGTGGACGCGGCCATCCTCTTCGCCGATATCCTGCTGGTCCTCGAGCCGCTCGGCGTCGGGCTCGAGTTCACCAGGGGCGAGGGGCCGCACATCGTGCGCCCCGTCCGGGGCGCCGATGATGTGGCGCGGCTCGGCGGGGGAGACGTTGCGGCTTCAGTGGGCTTCGTCTTCGAGACGGTCAGGCTCGCGCGCAAGGCGCTGGGCGAACGCGTCCCGCTCATCGGCTTCGCCGGCGCGCCCTTCACGCTCGCCTCGTATCTCATCGAGGGCGGCGCCTCCCGCGAGTTCCTGCTGACCAAGCGCTTCATGCGCGCGGAGCGGGACGCGTGGCACGCGATGCTGGGACGGCTCGCCGGCATCACGGCGGACTATCTCAATGGCCAGATCGCCGCGGGCGCCCAGGCCGTGCAGCTCTTCGACTCGTGGGTCGGCACGCTTTCACCGGCCGACTACCGCGAGTTCGTCCTGCCTCACAGCCGTTCCGTCATCCAGCGTCTGACTCCAGGCATACCCGTTATCCACTTCGGGGTGGGCACGGCCACGCTCCTTCCTTTAATGAAGGAGGCGGGGGGCGGCGTCATCGGCCTCGACTGGCGCGTCGAGCTGGGCCCGACATGGGAGCGGCTCGGCTACGACGTGGCGGTGCAGGGCAACCTCGACCCCGCCGTGCTCCTGTCGAGCACCGGCGAGATCCGCCGCGCCGCCAAGGCCATCCTCGACGGCGCCGCGCAGCACCCAGGCCACATCTTCAACCTCGGCCACGGCGTCCACCAGGAAACGCCCGTCGAGAACGTGAAGGCGCTCGTAGACATCGTGCACGAGCTGTCGGCTCGATGAGCGACTTCGATTCGGTCCTGCTGATCGCCTTCGGCGGGCCGGAGAAGCGCGAGGACATCAGGCCCTTCCTTGAGATCGTATCGGCGGGGCGCCGCATCCCGCTCGAGCGCCTCGAGGCGGTCGCGCACCACTACGAGCTGATCGGCGGCCGCTCGCCGCTCAACGAGCTGACGATGAGACAGGCCGAGGGCCTCCGCCGGGCCCTGAAGCGGGACGGCATTCCGACGTCCGTTTACGTAGGCATGAGGAACTGGCACCCGTTCCTGCACGAGACGCTCGCCGAAATGCGCGACCGCGGCCGCCGCCGGGCGCTCGGCATCATCCTCTCCTCCTTCCAGACCGAGGCGTCGTGGGAGCGCTACGTGGCCGATGTCGAGGCGGCTCGCGAGAAGGTGGGCGCCGGCGCTCCCGAGGTCGCCTACGCGCCGCCCTGGGCCGAGCACCCGCGCTTCATCGACGCCATGGTGGCGCGCGGTGCCGACGCGCTCGCGCAGGTCTCCGCGCCGAAGCGCGCGGATGCGCTCCTGGTTTTCACCGCCCACAGCGTTCCCGTCGCCATGGCGAGCGGCTCGCCCTATGCGCGCCAGCTTGAGGCCGCCGCGCTCGTGATCGCCGGCCGTCTCGGCCACGCGCGCTGGCAGGTCGCCTACCAGAGCCGGAGCGGCGCGCCGAGCGATCCGTGGCTCGAGCCCGACATCTGCGACGCGCTTCGCGGCGTGAAGGGGCAGGGGATCGAGGACGTCGTCGTCGTCCCGATCGGCTTCGTCTGCGACCACCTCGAGGTCCTCTACGATCTGGACGTCGAGGCGCGCGCCGTCGCCGCCGAGGTGGGCCTGCGTTTCCACCGGGCGCAGGCCGCCAACGATCATCCCGCGTTCATCGCCATGCTCGCCGATCTCGTCACGCGGGGGCCGCGGTGAGACTGGCGGTCGTGGGCGGCGGCATCGCGGGGCTGGCGGCCGCCCATCGCGCCGTCGAGCTCGCCCGGGAGCGTGGCCGGCGGCTCGAGCTGTCGCTCTTCGAGGCCGGTGACCGGCTGGGCGGCACCATCCAGACCGATCGCTACGAGGGCTTTCTGGTCGAGTGCGGCCCCGACTCATTCCTCTCGGAGAAGCCCTGGGCGCTCCAGCTCTGCAAGCGACTCGGCATCGAAGACCGGCTGGTGCGCACCGACGACCGCTTCCGCCGTACCTACGTCGCCTTCCGCGGGCGGCTCCACCCGCTGCCCGACGGTTTTCAGCTCCTGGCGCCAACTCGGCTCGGGCCATTCATCCGCTCGGGCCTCTTCTCCTGGCCCGGCAAGCTCAGGATGGCGATGGATCTCGTGCTGCCCCGCGGCGGCGATCCCGACGAGAGCCTGGGAGCCTTCGTGTCTCGCAGGCTCGGCAGGGAGGCGCTCGAGCGGGTAGCCCAGCCGCTCGTGGCGGGGATCTACACGGCCGATCCCGACGCGCTCTCGCTCGCCGCCACCATGCCGCGCTTCCTCGAGCTCGAGCGCAGGGAGCGGAGCCTGATCCTCGGGCTCTGGCGCGGGGCGCGAAAGATGCCAGCCGGAGCGGCAGGCGCGAGCGGGGCGCGATGGTCGCTCTTCGTGACGTTCGCCGAGGGGATGGAGGAGCTGATCCGCGTCCTGGGTGCCCGCCTGCCGCCCGAGGCCGTCCGGCTCAAGGCGCGCGTCACGGACATCACGCGCGAGGGCTCGGGCTGGCGTCTCGGCCTCCGGGACGGCCCGCCGGCGACGGCGGATGCGGTCATCATCGCCACCGAGTCGCATCAGGCCGGACGCATGCTGCGCTACGCGGACCCGTCACTGACGCACCTGCTCGACGGCATCCCGTACGCGTCGTCGGCGACGGTGACGCTCGGCTGGCGGCGCGCCGACATCCCGCATCCGCTCGACGGCTTCGGCTTCGTCGTGCCGCAGATCGAGCGGCGCCCCATCATCGCCTGCACCTTCTCGAGCGTGAAGTACCCGGGCCGCGCCCCGGACGGCTTCGCCCTGCTCCGCGTGTTCATGGGCGGCGCGCTGAACGAGGCCATCCTCGAGGGCGACGACGATACGCTGACGCGCGTCGCGCGCGCCGAGCTGGGAGAGCTGCTGGGAGTGACGGCGCCGCCGCTCTTCTCACGCGTGAGCCGCTACCCCAAGGCCATGCCGCAGTACCACGTGGGGCACCTGGCCCGCGTCGAGGCCATCGAGGGGTGTCTTCGCGCTCACCCGGGGCTTGCGCTGGTGGGCGGCGCCTACCGCGGCGTCGGCATCTCCGACTGCGTCCGCTCCGGTGAAGACGCTGCGGCGCGCCTGCTCGAACCCGCTGGCGCCTAATGACTCTCGATAACATAAAGCCCGTTCTCAGTCATGACCCGCCTCGCCCGAGAGTCTTCCCCCCTGGGCCTTCCTTGTCAGCACTGTGAGGATGGCCCCCAAGGGCAGCGCCACGCCCAAGAATGGGCTTTATTCACTTACGGCACCCGCAACTCTCATCCAGCCCGCTTCGCCGCCTCCAGTTCTGTGACCACCGTCTCTATCGCAGCGCGAAGAATCGCAACAATCTCATCTATCTCTCCCTCCTTCACGATGTACGGCGGAGTCAGCATAAGGTGATCTCCCGCCACTCCATCCACCATGCCGGGCTGCCCCGGAAGGATGATGAGCCCGCGACGCATGGCCTCCTCCACGACACGCGGTGCGACACGCCACTGCTCTGGAAACGTCGCCTTGGACGGCCGGTCCTGCACGAGCTCGACGCCCGCCATGAGTCCCCGGCCACGGACTTCCCCAACCCACGGGAGGGTTTCAAGCGTTCGCAAACGATCGAAAAAGTACGGCCCGATCTCCCGCACCCGCTCAAGCAGCCGGTTGGCGGTGATGTAGTCAAGGACCGCCAACCCCGCCGCTGCCGCCATAGGGTTTCCCGCGTACGTGAGCGGCAATACCGGGCTCGCACCGCTCTTGAGAAAGCCCTGCACAATCCGCTCGTGGATGATGACTCCGCCCAACGGGGCGTACCCGGAGCTCACGCCCTTCGCCATCGTGATCATGTCGGGCGTCACGCCGAACTGCTCGATGGCAAAGTTCGTTCCCGTTCGACCAAAGCCAGTTACGACCTCGTCAGCGATAAACAGGATGTTGTAGCGGTCACAGATCGCACGGATCCGTTGGAAGTACTCGGGCGGCGGCGTCAATGCCGCGGCCGACGTGCCAACGATCGGCTCAGCGATGAACGCCGCGATCGTTTCCGGCCCCTCAAGCCGAATCACTCGTTCCAACTCCTCCGCACACGCTACTCGGCAATCAGGGTACGCTTTGTCGAAGGGACAGCGATAGCAGTAGCAAGGTGGAATATGCGGAAACGCGAGCAGATAAGGCTCGTAGCCTCGGCGTGCCGGCCTCCGTCCGGTCGCGGAAAGCGCAATCCCTGTAGTACCGTGATAGCTCTGCCACCGCGCAATGACCCGCCACTTACTTTCCTGTCCCTGTGCGACGAAGTACTGACGCGCGAGCTTGATGGCTATCTCGTTCGCCTCTGAGCCGCCCGAGACGAAATAGACCTTCGACATACCTGCGGGAGCCATTGAAATTACGCGCTCAGCAAGCAACAAGAGGGCCTCGGTCACGAATTGACCCGTGTAGGCGTAGGCAACGCGCTCCATTTGAGCGGCCACTGCGGTCACCACTTCCTTGACACCATGTCCTATCGTCACAACCATAGCACCGCCGACTGCGTCGATGTAGCGTCTGCCGTCTCGGTCGTACAAGTACATCCCTTCGCCGCGATCGACGACGGGATAGGACCTCCTGAGGTCTCTCGTCAGTAATGATGACTCCATTACGTGTCTCCTCCGGACGAACTGGTCGTCAGCAATTGTGAGAACGTCACTCAGCGGCGGTCACCTTATTCGTGTTGTTGCCCCTTAACGAGTTCTCCGGCATCCCTGCTTGTCCATCACGAAGCCGAACCGATATCCGGTATCTGTCGGTGCGCGACATTGATCCCGAGCGAGAGGAAGAACACGAAGGTCTCCGGGCCGATCGCCTCTTCCGCCGTATACGCGGGGCGGATCCGGCGCATCCCGAGGTTGTCCTTGAGCGGGCCGTACACGAGGAGGCCGCCGAGCGGGTAGAGCAGCCGGCGCGAATGAGGGCGGCAATCCCTGCGGCGGCGGCGTCACCGTTCTGTACACCCGGTCGCAACGCCTCGAGTGCCGATCGCATCCGGATCACGGAGATATGCCCAGCCTGTCTGTGGTACTCGAGCTCGGCTGGGGACTTGATAAGTCGTAGGCCTTCGACCAGCGCACTTGTATCACTAAACGTTGCCTTCGGGAACTTCGCCTGAAACCTTTTGTACTGATTCACCGTTACGTAGATGCTTCGCTCTTCAACGCCAACACGCGCCGGCGCCTGCCGCTGTTTGCGAATTAAATCCGCCATCACATCGATAGCATCAGGTGCTCCCGCGTCATCTCTGTAGACAGTCCAGCCCCCAACCAACGCCTCATCGACATCGGCGAAGATATTTCCGAGATCGATCTCGCGTGTCACGAGAAGAGGCCGGCTATCGGAGGGAACAGCCAGGAAGAGATCAGGGACAAGGCCCTGCGTGCGATATCCAGTTAGGTAGTAGAGGCATATCCACTTGAGTCAACCTCTTGGGGGCATGACGGGGTGGGGAAGGACTACCCCGAGACCCTGCTGGAGTTCGAAGACTGGTTCCGCACGGAGGAGGCCTGTCGGGCCTACCTGCTCCAAGCTGCGCCGCAGATTCTGCTGAGGAGCCCTATGATCACTGCAACACCGATCAAACAGGAGCTGACAGCGGCAATGGTGGGTTCAATCTTCATCACGGTGTGGTTCCAAATCTGAATCGGCAGGGTGACGGAGCTCGGATCAGCGAGAAACAGCGAAAGCACAAGATCGTCGAATGACAGCAGGAAAGAAAACAGAGCCGCCGAGATGACCCCGGAACTGATCAACGGCAAGGTGACACGACGGAAGGCCACCAGCGGCGAGGCACCGAGGATAATCGCAGCCTGCTCAAGGCGTTCGTCGAAGTTCTGGAGCGTCGCCGACAGGATTATGACGACGACCGGAAGAATGATAACGGTATGGCCGAGAGCCAAAGCCCAGACAGTGCCCGCGAGGTTGAGCCGCGCAAAGAGAAAGTAGCAGCCAAGGCCGATAATGACGGACGGTAGGGTCATCGGCGCGAGAATCGCAGCATACAGCGCCGTCTTCCCCGAAAAGCGCCCGCGGACTAACGCGAAGGCGGAGAGGGTCCCAAGAGTCATGCTTGCGAGGGTCGCTAGCGATGCGACTCTGAAGCTCACCCAGAGTGCGCGACCCCACTCGGGGCGATCCAGAAGCCGACGGTACCACTGAAGTGAGTAGCCGGGAGGGGGGAACGTCAGATATTGAGCAGAGCTAAACGAGATGGGAATTATGACGATGATTGGGAGTAAGAGGAAGATCAAGATGAGCGTCGAAGGGATTCCAATGAAAGCGCGATTCATCCGCTAACTCTCATTAGAACTTGCTCTCGAGCAGCGTGCGAAGGCCAACCACCCGATCATAGAGGAGGAAGCCAGCCAGAGTCACGACGAGTAGAATTATCGACAAAGCAGACGCAAAGTGCCAGTTCAAAGTTCTTTCGACTTGTTCGTAAATCACCATCGCCACCATCTGGTCTCCAGGACCGCCCATGAGACTCGGCGTAATGAAATAACCGAGGCCAAGGATGAAAACCAGGAGAAAACCCCCTGCCACGCCGGGGAGGCTCAAAGGCAAGAACACCCGATGGAATACCTGCCAGTCCGAGGCGCCGAGGTTGTAGGCAGCGAGAAACAGTTTTAGGTCGATACCGCGGAAGACACTGTAAAGCGTTAGCACCATGTACGGAAGAAGGGTATACGTCATCGCAATCAAAACGCCCGGGCGGTTGTATATGAGTTCCACCCGGCCAAGGCCGAGCTTGGCCAAACTCTGGTTCAGGACGCCTTCTGGGCTCAGGATGACCATCCACGCGTATGTGCGCACCAAGACACTCGTGAAGAATGGTGTCAGGACGCAGACCAGGCAGAGGCTCAAGGCGCGGGGTCGTGCGCGCGTCATGAGGTACGCCACAGGATAACCGAGGAAGAGCGTCACGGCGCTGGTGCTGAAGGCGATCTCGAAAGTGATCTGGAATAGTCGGAGATAGACAGGACGATCGATGACTCGTCGATAGTGGGCTAAAGTGAAAGGCTGATCAGGGGCTCCGATGCTCCGCAAAAAGGTATCAAGCAGCGGATAGGCAAAAAACACTGCTAAGAAGATCAGGAGGGGCACAAGCATCACCTGATGTCGCCCCTGCCAACGTGCCGCCCGCACTGGCGGTTCCGCCGTTTTCCCGAGGGTCGCCTTCTCAGTCAGCGCCGATTGTGCAGGCATTCCGTCTCAGCCATCCAGGATTTTCAGATGGAGCGGCGCCCAGCTGATGCAGGCGATATCTCCGACGGCCCGGGCATGGCCGTCATCGTGATTCTGGACTTTCACGATCAGGTACTGGCCGCCGACATCGACCTTGTATTTCGTGAAGTCTCCACCATAGATGATGTCGCTGATCTGCCCCCGCCAGCCATCCGGTCCGTCGAGGCCCGGCGCGTCTGTGAGCGAAATCCGTTCCGGTCGAATCGCCGCGATGACCTTCGTGCCTCGCTGGACTGGGCCGTCCCGGAATGCCTGCACGATTTGACCGCTTGGGTGCTCGAGCGTTACGAGACCGTCCTCGCCGACCCCCCTCACTGTTCCTTCGAGGAAGTTCGACTCGCCGACAAAATCGGCAACAAACCTGTTGATCGGGCGATCATAGAGTTCTTCGGGTGGTCCTACCTGCTCGATTCGGCCCTCGTTCATTATGGCGATCCGATCCGACATCGTCAGCGCTTCTTCTTGATCGTGGGTGACATAGATGACTGCCAACCCAAGTGACCGTTGAATGCGTTTGATTTCGAGTTGCATGTGCTGGCGAAGCTTCTTGTCCAACGCGCCCAACGGTTCGTCCATCAAAAGAGCGCGGGGTTCAAAGGCTAGCGCACGGGCGAGAGCCACTCGCTGCTGCTGGCCCCCTGAAAGCTCATGGGGACGTCGCTGCTCGTAACCAGCGAGCTGCACCATCTCCAGCGCCTCTCGGACGCGCTCCCGGATGACGGTGCGTGTTGTTCGGCGCACCTCCAGGGGGAATGCGATATTCCGTTCCACAGTCATGTGCGGGAACAGGGCATAGCTCTGGAATACCATGCTGAGGTTACGCCGTTGCGGGGGGATTTTCGTCACGGGCTGGCCATCGATATAGATTTCACCGCTTGTCGGCGGAACAAAGCCGGCGACCATCATAAGGGTCGTTGTCTTGCCCGAGCCGCTAGGCCCGAGGAGCGTCAGAAATTCCCCGGCGTCGATCGTCAAGGTGACGTCAGACACCGCTGCGCTTCCGTCGCGCGCCCCGAAGACCTTCCAGAGGCGATCCAAGTGGACGGAGCCCCGTCCACCGCCAAGATCAGCGCGTAGTCGTCGCGGCGCTATCCCCGGCCCACATCTTATGGGCCCCGCTCCGGTGCCCAACGTCGCGCCCAAGGTTCTAGCGATCGCCGCACAATCCGTTGCGGGCACAGCTACCCTTCGAGCAGAAACTCACGCCACCGCTCGGCGACTCTCTCAAGATTGTCGACCCACCAGTCGCTGTTGTTTACGAAGCCCCTACGGGCATGGTCAGGATAGGTCGACAACGTTCGTGCGATCTTGTCGTCGATGTAGTCATAGGCTTTGCGGTTGGGCGGCGCTATCCGAACTTCTTGAACGATCGCCGCCTGAACCTTCGGCGATTGGCCGTAATCCATGAGGAGATAGGCCGCGTCTCGGTTCGGAGCACCCTTGACAACCGCCATGCCGTACAGGTTACGCATGTTTTGATTCCACTCGATCGCGAGCGGCGCCCCGGCGAGGATGAGGGGGGTGATCCGGCTTTCCCAAATGCTCCCAACGATCACGGCGCGGTCAGAAAGCATCTGAGCTGAGACGGCGCCGCTATTCCACCACTTCGCAATCGACTTGCGGATCTCCTTGAGCTTCGCGAAAGCCCGATCCACATCGAGTGGGTACAGCTTGTTCATCGGAACGCCATCGGCGAGCAGAGCCGCCTCGAGATCTGGGTATTCGCTGGACGCATCCTGAAGCATGCGGCGGCCTGGGAACGTCTTGACGTCCCAAAACTCCTTCCAGCTTGTTGGATGGCGATTCGGGAACGCTTCGGTGTTATACCCGATGACGGTCGCGTAGACGCTCTTCGAGAGCCAATAGTCATCCACGCGGTCGATGTCATTCAGATTTGTCAGTTTAAACTTGGAGCGATCGAGCTTTTCGATGACGCCCTTGCGAGCAAGAATGGTGAGCTGGGGCGCTGTGAACGTTCCGATATCGACCGCGACGTTGCCCGTCTGAACCATTGCAGTGACTTTGGCCGCATCGAACACGGCCGAAACGACTTCGATGCCCGTTTCCTTGGTAAACGGGTCGTACCACGCCTTTCGGAAGCCCTCCTCAGCCGACCCGCCCGAGGTTCGGATGAAGACTTTTCCTTTGCCCTTTGGCTGCGCGCGTCCGATCACTGCCGGCCCCACAGCACCCGCGATGCCGCCTGCCAGCGCGATCAGGGACTGGCGGCGGGTCATATGCAGCGGCTTCGTGTGGTTCGAGTCGAGTGCTTGTGCGCCCATAACTGGCCCCCCTCACCATATTACCCAGTGAACGCTGCGTCGCCGGCTCTCTATCGGATGAGTCGACGAAGTGGCGGTGGCGCCGACGTCAAGACTTCTGGACCGTCCGCAGTCATCAGGACTGTACCTTCCACACGGGCGGCAAAGCCGGCGCGATAGATACTCGGTTCGAACCCGACAACCATCCCGCTTTCGAGGTTGACCGGATTTCCCTCCTTCAGTTCTGGGAGCCTCGACCATGTCCAGACCAACTCCCCGTCCGCTTCGATGGATGAACCGGTCCCATGCCACGTCGGTCCGCTCATGCTTCACGGGAAAGGCGACGTGGTACGTCGTTTCTGCGTGCGGCCCGATGTCGCGCGCCAGCGACCCAAGCCCGGCCCGTCTTGACCAGTTCACGAACTCGCTCCTGTTTAGCCGGGGCGATGAGGTTGAGGGTACCAAGCTGGTCGTCATTCCCCCAGCGCCCCCAATTATTGAACTCTTTGAACTATGACTCGACCGGCGGAACCTGTGAACCGGGATTTCCGATATGGACCCAGTTCGGTCCCCTCGTTGGCGCCGAACGAGCGGCCCATCCCCCGGTCAGCTCGGTCGCCCTTCCCAACGCCGTTGACGGAAGTCCTTTTCGTGAAGTAGGGCCCGAGTTCACCCCCTTTCGTCTGAATATTTTGGCTCCGGCCGCGCCTTCCGGAGACACCTCCGCCGGTTCGAAACCCGCTCCTCATCGCCCTCGCACCAAGTGTGCGGCTCGCGATCAGGTGAGGTGCCACGTGAGTCGCTCCATGCGCCCGAGGATCTGCCCAAACAGTCGCTGTGTCAAGTGCTATGGCGTCAGTTGCCAGGGCCTCGTCATGATCGGCGCGAACCCATGAAGTCTTCGGGGGAATAGCCAGAAAGCGCTGGACTCGGCCGGCCCCGGTGTGCCACAGTGAGCGGGTGGCGGTCACCCAGAGCGCGGCAAGCGCCAGCAGCGGGGCCCCCCGAACCGTCTTCTATCGCGGCAGTCGGCTCGGGGCGCGGGAGTTCGCGCGGATTCAGCGCGTCATCGAGGGGCGGCCGGGGCTGCTGCGCGAAGCGATCGCGCGGGAGGTCTGCCGACGATTTCAGTGGGCGCGGCCCAACGGGCAGTTCGCGGTTAGCTCGTGCCGCTTGCTGTTGCTGCGGCTGGCTCGCCGGGGCTTCATCCGGTTGCCCGCGGCCGCCGAAAATCGGGGACCAACAGTTCGTGGCGAATGTCGGTATCGGGGTACACCATCACGCGGCGCTCGTGGGGGCGAACCACATATCGCGGCGCTTCGTTTGCGACGCGCCCGTCTTGGAAGAACTGCGCCAGTGATACGCCGAGCGCGTTCGCAATCTGTTCAAGCGCGACGACGGACGGCACCGCAGCCCCGCGCTCGATCAGACTGAGATACCCTGGGGTGATCCCGGCGGCGTCAGCAACATTCCGCAACGACAACTGCTGTTTGCTTCGAAGGACGCGCAGAGTCGGCGCGAGCTTTGTGAACATGTCATGCACGATGCGCTGAGCTGACGTTTTCTTTAGGCGAACTTTGTCTTTACCCACAGCAAACCGAGGGTACCTATTCCTTCGCCCAAGTCAAGGGAGAAACGTTCCTCGATCTGGCCTTTCGCTCCAGCCAGCCGCCCCGATCCTCCTTCCTGAAGAGTGAGGCCAAGGCCTTGAGTCGGGCATCCAGCGCCACGGACCGGAGGCGTGGAGGGCGCGACGATGACGTCCACTTTCAGCCGCACGAGGTCCGCGGCAAGCCCCGGGAGCCGTCCGTCCCGGCCCCGCGAATACCGGCCCTCAATGGCATCGCCACTAAGATAACTTCGATGATCCGAGCCAGCGTCTCGAATAGAAACGCGGGGTTACGGATCACATGCACACTAGCTGGTGTTGCCGACTACGGACGAGCTCCCTCGGTAGCGCCTCCACGAGGGAGAGGCCCCAAGGGCCTGTGGTTGACCGGTCACTTATCTTAGCGGCGATGGCCCTCAATGGTGAGGTTGCGACCTTCAACGTACCCGAGCTCACGCAGGCTCTGAAGAAGCGCCTCCCAGATGCCCGCGGACCCTGGTGAGCCGGGGGAGACGCCGCGAGGATGCCGACGCGATAGACCTTCCCCGGTTGCTGCCCTTCGGAGGCGAGCGGCGAGGCCAGGAGCGACAAGGCAAGGGCAAGTGTGGCCAGATGCACTATCCACCGCCTTCTCTTCGTTTACACACCCACTGACGTTACCTCCCGGTGAACCTATTTATCCTGTAAGCGACAGGATCATCCGCGCCGCTCCCAATGGCTATCAGATACATGCCGTTGTGCACCAGCGCCGCTAGGATCAGGCCAGCCACAGGCAGCGGAACTCCGCTTGCCAAGACCCTTCGAACCGCAAGTGACGAGGCGCTGGCGGCCGGGTCGAAGGCCCGGTTTGACTTTGCACGAGGGCTCTGACAGGATCGGCGCGAGATGCGGTGCCTTATCCGCGCTGTGACCTCAGATCCGCTTCGTCGCAGCATTGATTCTGACCATGGATAACCGGTTCTTCGAACGGCCGATCCTCAACTCCCCCTACGCGTACCCGGCGCGCTACTGGGAGCTAGACGCCCAGGGACAGCCCACCGGGGAGATCATCGAGACGCGTCGCACGGCCCAGTTCATCACGCCCATCCCCAGGCCGAAGAAGCACAAGCGAAGTGCAGGGCAGGAGCGGTTGGTGTTCGACGAGGGGGCAGGCGTCTCGACCGCCAAGCAGCAGTACGACCCGACCCCGATCATCAACGCGCTGCGCCTCCGCGTCGACCAGTGGCGCGGCATCAACAACTCGAGCGCGTGGGGGGTGACGCCGGAGACGGCGCGGCTGCTCCAGCACTGGCGACACCACGAGTTCACCGGGGTCCGCCCCTTCTTCTGCCAGATTGAGGCGGTCGAGACCGCGATCTGGCTCACCGAGGTGGCGCCGAACGAGAGGCAGGGGAAAGGGTTCCTCGAGCACCTGGCGAACGCGAACAATGACGCCAACCCGGAGCTCATGCGCCTCGCGCTCAAGCTCGCCACGGGTGCGGGAAAGACGACGGTCATGGCCATGCTCATCGCCTGGCAGACCGTCAACGCCGTCCGGCGGCCACAGAGCAAGCGCTTCACCCGCGGCTTTCTCGTCGTCACACCGGGGATCACGATCAAGGATCGCCTGCGCGTCCTCCAGCCGAACGACCCGGACAGCTACTATGCCGACCGCGAGCTGGTGCCGGGCGACATGCTGGACGACGTCAACCGCGCCAAGATCGTCATCACCAACTACCACGCCTTCAAGCGCCGCGAGCATGTGGAGCTTTCGAAGGGCGGGCGCGCGTTGCTCCAGGGGCGCGTCGGCGACGGTCTGGACACGCTCGAGACCGAAGGGCAGATGCTCCAGCGCGTCATGCCGGAGCTGATGGGGCTGAAGAACATTCTCGTCCTCAACGACGAGGCGCACCACTGCTACCGAGAGAAGCCGCGCGACGAGGACGGGGACGATGACCTGAAAGGTGACGAGCGAAAGGAGGCCGAGAGAAACAACGAGGCCGCCCGCCTCTGGATCTCCGGCCTGGAGACGGTGAATCGCAAGCTCGGGCTCGCGCGCGTGATCGATCTCTCCGCGACCCCTTTCTTCCTGCGCGGGTCGGGATACGCTGAGGGAACGCTCTTTCCGTGGACGATGAGCGACTTCTCGCTCATGGATGCCATCGAGTGCGGCATCGTGAAGCTGCCGCGCGTCCCCGTGGCCGAGAACATCCCCGGCGACGACATGCCCATGTTCCGCAACCTGTGGGAGAACATCCGCAAAGACATGCCAAAGAAGGGACGCGGCAAGGCCGAGGGGCTCGATCCCCTCGCCCTTCCCACCCGGCTCCAGACGGCGCTCCAGGCGCTCTACGGCCACTACGAGAAGACGTTCAAGCTGTGGAAGGAGCGGCGGGTCTCGGTGCCTCCTTGCTTCATCATCGTCTGCAATAACACGTCAACCTCCAAGCTAGTCTACGACTTCGTCTCCGGCTTTCACCGGCAGAACGACGACGGTTCCAGCACGCTGGAGAACGGCCGCCTCGCCCTCTTCCGCAACTTCGACGACGAATACGGGAACCCGCTCGCTCGGCCCCACACGATCCTCATCGACAGCGAGCAGCTCGAGAGCGGCGAGGCGCTCGACGACGACTTCCGCCGCATGGCGGCCGACGAGATCGACCGCTTCCGCCGCGAGATCATCGAGCGCGGCGGCGCGCTCGCCGGTGAGCTGCAGAAGGGCAAGGAGATCGACGACGTGACGCTGCTCCGCGAGGTGATGAACACGGTTGGCAAGCGCGGTCAGTTGGGCGGCTCCATCCGCTGCGTGGTCTCCGTGGCCATGCTTACCGAGGGCTGGGACGCCAACACGGTGACCCACGTGCTCGGCGTGCGTGCTTTCGGCACGCAGCTCCTGTGCGAGCAGGTGATCGGGCGCGCGCTGCGCCGGCAATCGTACGACCTGAACGAGGACGGGCCCGACAAGGGGCTGTTCAACGTGGAGTACGCCGACGTGCTCGGCATCCCCTTCGACTTCACTGCGAAGCCGGTCGTCGCGCCGCCGCAGCCGCCCCGCGAGACGGTTCAGGTCCAGGCCGTGCGCCCCGAGCGCGACGCGCTCGAGATCCGTTTCCCGCGTGTCGCGGGCTATCGCGTGGAGCTGCCCGAGGAGCGGCTGACGGCCACGTTCAACGACGACTCGACGCTCGTGCTCACCCCCGACCTCGTCGGCCCGTCCATCACGCGGAACCAGGGCATCGTCGGCGAGGGGGTGAACCTGACCCTGGAGCATCTCGGGGACATGCGGCCGTCCACGCTGCTCTTCCACCTCACCCAGCGCCTGCTTTACACCAAGTGGCGCGACGCGGGGGAGGCGCCCAAACTACACCTGTTCGGCCAGCTCAAGCGCGTCACCAGGGAGTGGCTCGACAACCACCTCGTGTGCGAGGGCGGCACCTACCCGGCGCAGCTCATATACCAGGAGCTCGCGGACATGGCGTGCAACCGCATCACCGCGGGAATCACGGCCGCGTTCGCGGGCGAGCGCCCAATCAAGGCGGTGCTCGACTCGTACAACCCGGTGGGCTCTACCGCGCACGTCCGCTTCAACACGTCCAGGACGCACCGCTGGCAGACGGACCCCGCGCGCTGCCACGTGAGCTGGGTAGTGCTGGACAGCGACTGGGAGGCCGAGTTCTGCCGCGTAGCCGAGTCGCATCCCAGGGTCAAGGCGTACGTGAAGAACCACAACCTCGGCCTCGAGGTGCCGTACCGTTACGGCTCCGAGATGCGGCGCTATCTCCCCGACTTCATCGTGCTGGTGGACGACGGGCGTGGTGACGACGACCTGCTGCACCTTGTCGTCGAGATCAAGGGCTACCGGCGCGAGGACGCGAAGGAGAAGAAGGCCACGATGGACACGTACTGGGTGCCTGCCGTCAACAACCTCGGCACGCTCGGCCGCTGGGCGTTCGCCGAGCTCACCGAGATCTACCAGATCGAATCCGACTTCAAGGCGAAGGTGGAGAGCGCCTTCGACGAGATGATCGCCCGGGCCGGCGGCGTGCCGCCTGCATTTTCCGCTTGACAGCTTCGTGCGGAGAGAATGGCCGTGTGTCGGCTGCGCCCAGCGGATCCCGGCCCAGCGGCCCGCACCGGCCCGGCGATGGGCACCCGGGCGTCATCGGACCGAAAATCATCGCTCGTCCCGGAATCGCCCGCCCTGGACGCTCCCAGGTGGCTCCGAAAGCCGGGTGTAGAGTCGCCCTAATAAAGGGGGACTCGCCATGGAGATCCACTCGCCAGACATCCCCGCTACCCTGGAGCCCGTCGCGAACCTGGACCGGCTGGGCGACGAGATCGCCGAGCTGTCGGCGCACCTCGAGGCCGCCACCGCGCGCCTCCTCGACCTGATCCGCGAGTTCAACGCCCGAGGGGGCTGGAACACCGGATTCCGCTCCTGCGCCGCTTGGCTGAGCTGGCGGGTGGGGCTCGACCTCGGTGCCGCCCGGGAGAAGGTCCGCGTGGCGCGCGCGCTCGGGACGCTGCCGCTCCTGGCCCAGGCCCTCGCCCGCGGGGAACTCTCGTACGCCAAGGTCCGGGCCCTGACCCGGGTCGCCACGCCGGAAACGGAAGAGAGGCTGCTGGGGGTCGGGCTGGCCGGCACGGCCGCCCACGTCGAGCGGATCGTGCGGGGCTGGCGCCGCGTGGACCGGCAGGCCGAGGCCCGGGAGACCGCGCGGCAGCACGCGAGCCGGGCGCTTCACGTTTACGAGGACGAGGACGGCACGGTGGTGCTTCGAGGGCGGCTCGCGCCGGAGGTAGGGGCACTGCTCCTGCGGGCATTGGCAGCCGCCCGCGAGACGCTGTACCAGCGGGCGCGGGGTGAGGGGGCGGCCACCCGCCCGGCTGACGCGTCCGCGGACGCCCCGACCATGGCCCAGCAGCAGGCGGACGCGCTGGCCCTGCTCGCGGAGACGGCCCTCCACCACGGGATCGATCCCGGCGCGCCGGGAGAGCGGTACCAGGTGGTGGTCCATGTCGATGCCCCGGCGCTCGCGGACCCGGATCAGCCCGGCCAGTCCGTTCTCGAGGACGGGGCGCACGTTTCCGCGGAAACGTCGCGGCGTCTGGCGTGCGACGCGAGCCGGGTGGTGATGCGGCACGATCAGGACGGGCGCCTCGTGGAAATTGGGGCCCGGACCCGGACGATCCCCCCGGCGTTGCGGCGAGCGCTCCTCCACCGGGACCGGGGCTGCCGCTTCCCGGGCTGCGGGCTCCCGTTCGGCCAGGGGCATCACGTCCGCCACTGGGCCCAAGGCGGCCCCACCACGCTCTCGAACCTCGCCTTGCTCTGTCGCCGGCACCACCGCGCGGTCCACGAGGAGGGCTACCAGGTCGATCGACAGCCCGACGGCGCGCTCCGGTTCCGCCGGCCGAACGGCCGGCCCTTGCCCGAGGTCCCGCCGCCAGTCGCGATGCCCGTCGATCCGGTTCAGGCCCTCCGGGCACAGCACGACGCGCAGGGGCTCCGCCTCCACGCGCGGACGGCGTGCCCGGGCTGGCTCGGGGAGCGTCTGGATCTGGGCTGGGCGATCGACGTCCTGCATCCCCTGGCCGCGCGAGCCGTGGGAACGGGATGATCGCCTCTGCTTGCAGATTGCGTGCGAGGCAGAATCATCATCTGATGTACGGTTGGTGCATACGACGGGAGGCGCGCCATGCGCACCACGTTCAACCTCGACGACGACCTGCTCGGTGAGGCGCTGCGCCTCACGGGCATGACGGAGCGCACCGCTCTCATCCACGAGGGCCTGCGCGCCCTGATCCAGCGCGAGAGCGCCCGGCGTCTCGCGCGGCTGGGAGCCACCGAGCCGTCACTCCGGGTGCCGCCGCGCCGGCGCGCCCGAAGCGCGAAGGGCAAGTGATCCGATCTGCTCGGCAGGCTCCCATCACGCATGCCGAGGCGCTCGACTTCCTTGAGCGGCGCGCCCTGATGGGGCGCGGCATCGGGTTCGTCGACGTGCACCTGCTGGCCTCGGCGGCCCTCGCCGCCCCGGCTCGCCTGTGGACCCGCGACAGGCGCCTCGCGGCGGTTGCCATCGATCTGAATCTGGCCTGGGAGTAGACGCCATGCCCCGCAAGGTCAAGCAGCCCTCCGTCAAGACCGTCGAGGCCCTCCGCCACGAGGAGGCGACGCGCAGGAACATCCCGACCGCGGAGTACCAGAGCGTGCTGGAGAAGGAGGCGCAGGACCCGGTGCGCGTCGCCTACGAGCGGCGCAACCGAGACCTGGACCCGCAGCTCGTCTGGCGCGGTAAAGACGAGCAGGACTGGAGCGACCTCGTTGTCCACGCGCCGCCGCTCTACATACAGGAGAAGGTGCACCCCAAGGCCCTGATCGGCGACCTGCTGCGCCAGACGCGGGACACTCGGCAAGACGCGAGCGGGGCGCAGCCCGACCTCTTCGCCGACTTCAACGGGCTGCCCGAGGGCGCGGACAAGACCGACTTCTACCAGCACGACCAGAACTGGTCCAACCGCATGATCCTCGGAGACTCGCTCCAGGTGATGGCGAGCCTGGCCGAGCGCGAGGGGCTGCGCGGCAAGGTGCAGTGCATCTACATCGACCCGCCCTACGGCATCAAGTTCAACAGCAACTTCCAGTGGAGTACGACGAGTCGCGACGTGAAGGACGGCAACGCGGCGCACATCACGCGCGAGCCGGAGCAGGTGAAGGCTTTCCGCGACACGTGGCGGGACGGGATTCATTCCTACCTGACGTATCTGCGCGACCGGCTGACGGTAGCGCGGGATCTACTGGCGGAGTCGGGGTCAATCTTTGTGCAGATCGGCGATGAGAACGTTCATCGGGTTCGTGCACTGATAGATGAGGTGTTCGGGGAAGAGAACTTCATCGGGTTGATATGGTTCCGCAAGAAGACCATGCCACTTGGTGCGACGTTCCTTGAGCGGATGGGGGACTACATCATCTGGTGCAGCAAAGACGCATCGCGGACGAAGTTTCGGCGGCTTTTCAAGCCGATTGACATCACGGGCGACTTTCACTGGAACTGGCGGCAAGTTGACGTCACTACGCGCACGAAGTTGTCGACGAGAGAGCTGAATGAGAACCCGGCAGGGGACCCACTCAGGCTAGTGTCGATGTGGCCACCGACGTTCAGTCCGAAAGACGTGTATGGTGTGCCATTTCGTGGGAAAATATGGCCCCCCGCCCCGGGTCAGTGCTACCCGTCTGGTATAGAGAAACTCGAGCGTATCGGAAAGGCCGATCGTCTCGAGATCGAAGGCAACTTCCTTCGATACGTGATGAAGCTGTCGGATGACGACACCACCAAGCTCAACTTAACTTGGACGGATACGATTGGGGCCCGCGATCAACGCTACGTCGTCGAGACGAACGAGTTTGTAGTCCAGCGTTGTCTTCTCATGTCGAGCGACCCCGGTGACCTCGTTCTCGACCCGACCTGCGGGTCCGGCACTACCGCCACCGTCGCCGAGCAATGGGGTCGCCGCTGGATCACCATCGATACCTCGCGCGTCGCGCTTGCGTTGGCACGCGCCCGCATCATGGGTGCGCGCTACCCGTACTACCTGCTCGCCGACTCGCGCGAAGGCCAGCTCAAGGAAGCCGAGGTCAGCCGCACCGCGCCCTCGTCCCAGCCGATCCGCGGGAACATCCGCCACGGCTTCGTCTACGAGCGGGTGCCGCACATCAACCTCAAGTTTGTCGCTAACAACGCCGAGATCGACGTCATCTGGGAGAAGTGGCAGGCGACGGTGGAGCCGCTGCGCGAGAAGCTCAATGCCATGTTGAAGAAACAGTGGGGGGAATGGGAGATCCCACGCGACGCCGATGCCAAGTGGTCCGAGGTCGCGAAGAAGCTCCACGCCGACTGGTGGCAGGCACGCATCGCGCGGCAGAAGGAGATCGACGCCTCCATCGCCGCCAAGGCGGAGTTCGAGTACCTCTACGACAAGCCCTACCCGGACAACCGGAAGGTTCGCGTCGCCGGCCCCTTCACCGTCGAGAGCCTGTCGCCGCACCGCGTGCTCGGCGTGGACGAGAACGACGAGCTGATCGATCCGGCCTCCGAGTCCCGCGCGGAGTACGCGGCCAGGCAGACGTTCCCGCAGATGATCCTCGAGAATCTGCGTACCGCCGGTGTGCAACAGGCGCACAAGGACGCGCGCATCACCTTCACGGCGCTCGCGCCGTGGCCGGGCGATCTCGTTGCCGCCGAGGGGCGTTACATGGAGGGCGAGGGCGCAGCGGCCGTCGAGCGGCGCGCCGCGATCTTCATCGGGCCGGAGTTCGGCACCGTGACCCGCCCCGACCTGGTGGCCGCCGCCCGCGAGGCGGGGGACGCCGGCTTCGACGTGCTCATCGCCTGCGCGTTCAATTACGAGGCGCACGCCACGGAGTTCAGCAAGCTCGGCCGCATTCCCGTGCTCAAGGCGCGCATGAACGCCGATCTGCACATGGCCGAGGATCTCAAGAACACCGGCAAGGGGAATTTGTTCGTGATCTTCGGCGAGCCCGACATCACCCTCCTGCCTGCCGAGGGCGACCGCATGCGGGTGAAAGTCAACGGTGTCGACGTCTTCGATCCCAACACCGGCGAGGTGCGCAGCGACGGGCCCGATGGGATCGCCTGCTGGTTCATCGACACCGACTACAACGAGGAGAGCTTCTTCGTCCGACACGCCTACTTCCTCGGCGCCAACGACCCCTACGGCGCGCTCAGGACCACGCTGAAGGCCGAGATCAACGAGGAGGCCTGGGCCACCCTCCACAGCGACACCTCGCGCGCCTTCGACAAGCCGAAGTCGGGCCGCATCGCCGTGAAGGTGATCAACCACCTGGGTGACGAGGTGATGAAGGTGTTCCGGGTGGCGTGAGTAGAGATTCTCGGACCATGGATCTCCTCCAGCGATTGCGCGTGACCTCTTGGGTATGGGCGGGCAATCGTCGGGCTATTCTCTGCCGGTCGGGTCAGCTTTCTTGGAGGAGAACGACTTCGACTTCTCCGTCCTTCTGGCGTCCGCCAAAGCCGTTGGCCCGGGCATGCCTTCAGACCGGAACCCGGGCTGCCCTGCCAACACCATCGACCCGGACGTCTTCCTGGCCCTTCGCCACGGGTGATACCGCTCTCTGAGGCAAGGCGCATCCATGTCCAAGCTTGCCCGGTCAGTACGGTTTCTTCAGAAAGCGGAGGCAGCATTGGTGTCGTCGATCGAAGTCTACAACCGCCCGACCTTCGCCTATCGAGAGGAGACGTTTGCGATCCTGGCGTTGAACGCCTGGGAACTTCTTGTGAAAGCTAAGCTGCTTTCCGAACATGGGAACAAACCTCGCTGCCTGTATGTATTCGAGCGACGGCCTCTGAAAAACGGCGAGCTATCGACCAAGCTCTATCTCAAGAGGAACCGCTCAGGCGCCGCACTTAGTCACGGCCTCTGGAAGACGATCTCGGAGCTTGAAAATCGAACAACAATCAAGGTGGATGGAGCGATCAAGGTGAACCTCGAAGCTCTGACCGAGATTCGGGACAATGCCGTTCACTTCGTAATTGCGAGCCCGCAGTTGGCAAAGCAGGTCTTGGAGGTGGGAACAGCGGCCGTCCGGAATTTCATTGAACTGGCCCGTCTATGGTTTCAACACGACCTTTCAGGGCGTCATTTCTTCTTGATGCCGATCGGCTTTGTCGATACGCCACACTCGGTCTCTGCCATCGACCTGTCAAAGGACGAATCGCGGCTCATTGCTTACATTGCCCAACTTACCAGCACCGCGGCGCAGGGGGCAAAGAGCCCATTCAACGTGACGCTCGAGGTGAACCTTTCCTTCAAGCGGAGTACCGCAGCCAGTGCGATGGCGGTCGCAATTACGAACGATCCATCGGCGCCCCAGGTGACGCTGACCGAAGACGATTTCAAGAAGATCTACAAGTGGACCTACCAACAGCTGATCGAGCAGCTGAAGAAACGGTATACCGACTTCAAGATCAACAACAAGTTCACGGGGATCAAGAAACCGCTCATGGCAGATCCAAAGTTCGTCAGACGTCGATATCTCGATCCGGATAACCCCAAGAGCGGTAAGAAGGACTTCTATAGCCCGACTGTCCTTGCCGAGTTCGACAAGCACTACACGAGGAAAGCAACTACATCGGCTGTCTGACGAGCACGTGTGGCTCAACGCGGTGCTGCGTAAGACGAGGGGTGAAGGTTCCTCTGGGTTGTTTGATATACCCAAATAGGGGTGTATTATACCCACTATGGGAATGAAGATCGCCGCACGGAAGCCCCGTCCCAGGACTCCATCCTCGGGCTTGGCCGACGCCCTGTTCGCCAAGGTGCAGCAGCGCGTACTGGGCGTACTTTTCGGCAATCCCCGGCGGAGCTTCTATGCAAACGAGGTGATCGGTCTGGCACGCTCCGGTACGGGCGCTGTGCAGCGGGAGCTTGCTCGGCTCGAGGCATCCGGCCTCGTGACGGTCAACCGCGTCGGCAAACAGAAGCACTATCAGGCAAACGCCGGCTCGCCAGTGTTCGAGGAGCTGCGAGCGCTGGTGCTCAAGACCTTCGCGCTGGCCGACGTGTTGCGTGCGGCGCTGGCACCCGTCTTCCGAAGCATCCGCGCGGCGTTCGTTTACGGGTCGATCGCGAAAGGCCAGGACACCGCGGCGAGCGACATCGATCTGATGGTGATTAGCGACCGCCTGACATATGCAGACCTGTTCTCTGCGCTGGAAGAAGCGTCCTCACAACTCGGACGGAAAGTCGCTCCCACGATCTATTCGTCCAAGGAGCTGTCGAAGCGCGTAAAACAGGACAATGTCTTCGTGACGCGAGTCCTGGCGCAACCCAAATTGTGGCTGATTGGTGGTGAGAGTGACCTCGCCGCTTGAAAACCTCTGCGGGCCTGGCCAACCCCTGCGCAAGGAGGCGCCGGACGCGAAGGAGTTCGCCGGGCTCGAGCGTTCAGGCCTCACGCGCCTTGCCGATGCGCAGAACGAGGCAAATTCCCTGGAGAGCCGATTCGACCTCGCCTACAACGCCGCGCATGCGCTATCCCTCGCGGCGTTGCGCAGATCCGGGTATCGCTCCGCGAACCGATACATCGTGTTTCAGGCCCTCCAACACACGCTCGGGCTCGGTCCTGAAGTGTGGCGGGTACTTGCCCGGTGCCATGAACTCCGCAATCGCGGAGAGTACGAGGGCGACCTGTCTATCGACAAGCGCCTGCTTACCGACCTGATCAATGCGTGCAAGACCGTCGCGGCTGCGGTCCATAAACTCCCGCCTGTGACGTGAGCGGCAGCACCATGGAGTTTCGCATCGCTGACACATTCACGGGCAGCCTCGCGCGGCTCACCGGCGACGAGCAGAAGGCGGTCAAGACCACGGCCTTCGACCTACAATTGAATCCGGCCAACCCCGGGATGAGCTTCCACAAGCTCGCCAAGGCCAAGGACAAGCGGTTCTGGTCGGTGCGGGTCGGCAGTGACCTCCGGTTGATCGTGCACCGGACGGCGGACAGCCTGCTGCTCTGCTACGTGGACCACCACGACAAGGCCTACGCGTGGGCCGAGCGCCGCAAGCTGGAAACGCACCCCACCACGGGCGCGGCGCAGCTCGTGGAGATCCGCGAGCGAGTGCAGGAGATCACCCTCCCCACGTATGTCCAACAGCCGCAGACGGTAGCCACGAAGAAGCCCCTGCTCGCGCACGTGCCCGACGAAGAGCTGCTTGGTTATGGCGTGCCGGTCGAGTGGCTGGCCGACGTGCGGCAGGCCACCGAGGACACGGTGCTCGGGCTGGCGGACCACCTACCGGCGGAGGCCGCCGAGGCGCTGCTCGAGCTGGCGACCGGAGGAACGCCGCACAAGCCGCGGCCCGCGCTGCCGGCGGCCGGCCCATTCGATCACCCCGATGCGCGGCGCCGCTTCCGCGTGGTGACCGACGTGGACGAGCTGGCCCGCGCGCTGGAGTACCCGTGGGAGCGGTGGACGGTTTTTCTGCACCCCGCGCAGCGCGAGCTGGTGGAGCGCCGGTTTGGCGGGCCGGCGCGCATCGCCGGCTCGGCCGGTACGGGGAAGACCGTCGTCGCGCTCCACCGCGCGGCGCACTTGGCCCGCGCCAACCCCGACGCGCGCATTCTCCTCACCACATTCTCGGAGACGCTGGCAAGCGCGCTGCGCACCAAGCTCGTGCGACTGATCGGCACCGAGCCGCGCCTCCGGGAGCGCATTGACGTGGATGCGCTGGACGCGGTCGCCCGGCGCCTCTACGACCGCCTGCTCGGCCGGGCGGAGGTAGCGTCGCGCGAAGTGATGCGCGACCTCGTGCGCGAGGTCGCACTGGAGAGCGTGGACCAGAAGTTCTCACTGCCCTTTCTGTTATCGGAGTGGAGAGAGGTCGTGGACGCGTGGCAGATCGATTCGTGGGAGGCGTACCGCGACGTGGCCCGCCTCGGGCGGAAGACGCGGCTGCCGGAGAAGCAGCGGCAGGCGCTTTGGGCGATCTTCGAGCGGGTGCGGGCGGGACTGAACGAGCGGAGGCTCGTGACGCAGGCGGACTTGTATAGCCGGCTCGCAGGGCACCTCGCCGCGGGTGAGCGGCTGCCATATGACTTCGTGATCGTGGACGAGGCGCAGGACGTGAGCGTTGCGCAGCTCCGCTTCGTCGCCGCGCTCGGCGGCGGCCGGCCGGACGCCCTCTTCTTCGCCGGTGATCTCGGGCAGCGGATCTTCCAACTGCCCTTTTCGTGGCGGTCGCTCGGCGTGGACATCCGCGGACGGTCGGGGACGCTGCGCATCAACTACCGGACGTCGCACCAGATCAGGGCGCAGGCGGACCGCCTGCTCGGAAAGCACGTCACCGACGTGGACGGCAACACGGAGGACCGGGGCGGCGCGATCTCCGTGTTCAATGGGGCGGACCCGGTAATCCGCGTGCTTGACAGCGCCGAGGAAGAGTCCACGATGGTGGGCCGCTGGCTGGCGGAGCGCGCGTTGGAGGGCGTGACGCCTGGGGAAATGGCCGTCTTCGTCCGCTCCCCCGCCGAACTACCGAGGGCGCGCGCGGCGGTAGAGACGGCGGGGCTGCTCGCGGCGCTGCTCGATGACGACGTGAAGACGGTGCGCGACCACGTGTCCGTCGGAACCATGCACCTGAGCAAGGGACTGGAATTTCGCTCGGTGGCCGTCATGGCCTGTGACGACGAGGTGTTGCCGCTGCAAGCACGGATCGAGGCAGTCACGGATGAAGGCGACCTCGAGGAAGTGTACGACACCGAGCGCCACCTACTCTACGTGGTGTGTACCCGTGCGCGCGATCACCTGCTGGTGACGGGCGTCAATCCGGCGTCAGAATTCCTGGAGGATCTGCGGGGATAGCCCAGGCGGGGCAGATGCTGCGGTAGGAGCAGCGGTCGCAGTGATTGCCCGTGACCGTTTCGAATGTCGTGTCGGCCTGGATGGTGTCGATCAGGGCGAGCGTCTCGGCCGCGAGGCTCTCGAGCGCCGCGGGCTCTCTGCGGGAGCGCAATTCGAGATCGTGAGCCAGGTAGTGCCAGACCAGCTCGACGCGCTCGGCCTCGCGCGGGAAATCGCGCTGGACGCCGATCTGGTAGAGCGCCAGCTGGCGGTCGCGGTCGAGCGCTTCCTGCGTCGGCACCCAGCGCCCCGTCTTGTAGTCGTGGATCTGCCAGAGGCCGTCCCGCGTGACCGAGAGACGATCCACGTAGCCCTGCATCCAGATCTTCCGCGCTTCCGCGAGCGGGAACATCACGCGCCGCTCGACGGCCACGGTGCGCTCGCCGTCGAACGGGTGATAGCGGCCGTAGTAGGACGCGAGGTGCCCCTCGCCCTGGAGGCGGTACTCGCCGGCCGACGCGCCCTCGCGCCGGATCACGATGTCCTCCATCCACTCCTCGGCCCAGCGCGCGCGATAGCCGTCGAGGATCTCCTCGAGGGGCGGGACCTTCCCGCGCGTCACGTCGCGGTAGAGATCTTCCAGCGCCGAATGGACCTGGCTGCCCAGGAACATCTCCACGGTCCTGACCTCGGGCACCGGCACCTTGTCCACGTACTGGAAGCGGTACTGGCGCGGGCAGGTCTCGTAGACGCCGAGTCGGGAGTGGGAGTACACGGGCACGGCGCGCGCATTCTACCGCCGTCCGGGCCCGTGAGGGATCGTTTTTGGCGATCTGATGCGGCAAATGCGTTAAACTTCTCCAGTGCAGGGCCCACTGGATACTCATAGAGTAATCCGGCGTCACTGGTATCTGGCGGCCTCGGTTCTGACCCTGCTGGCCCTTCCCGCCCTGGCGCCAGGCGCCCGCGCCCAGTCCCAGGCCCCTTCCCCCGACGACACGCGGGTCGTCGTGTCCCGCTTCGTCGTCACGGGCGCCACCGTGTTTCCCCAAGCGCAGCTTCAAGCCCAGCTGGCGGAGGGGGAGGGGCGCGAGCTGACGCTCGCCCAGATCAAGGACTTCGCCGCCCTCATCACCGCCTTCTACCGGGGGCACGGGTACATCCTGGCCCGGGCCTACGTGCCGCCGCAGGAGATGCGCGGGGGCGTGGTCGAGATCGCCGTTGTCGAGGGGCGCGTTGCGAAGATCGACATCACCGGACTGCGCCACTTCAGCGCCGACTACCTGCGCCGGTACGTCGAGCCCCGGTCCCCGGATCGCGTCTTCGAGGCGAGCGACTTCGAGCGGGGCCTCCTCCTCCTCAACGACCTGCCCGGTCTCGTCGTCAAGAGCACGCTCAGGCCCGGGGCGGGGACGGGCACCACGGACATCGTCCTCGACGTGGAGAAGGACCGTCTCATCACGGGCGCGATCGACGCCAACAACTACGGCTCCCCGGAAACGGGCTACGAGCGCTTCGGCGTCGCGCTGAACCTCAACAACCCGTCAGGTCTGGGCGACGTCCTGGCCTTTCGCGGGCTCACGTCCATCGTGGGCGGGGCGCTCTGGCTCGTGCGGCTGTCCTACGCGATCCCCATCAGCACCCTCGGCACCAAGATCGGCGGCGCCTACACCCACTCGCAGGTCGGCGCCGACGTCGGGTCGACCATCGGTGATATCACGGTACGCGGCAACGGCGACATCGGCAGCCTCTACCTCCTCCACCCCTTCGTCCGCAGCCGCGAGTTCAACCTCTACGGCCAGGCGGGTTTCGACTACAAGGACTTCACCAACAGCTTGGAGGCCGAGCAGGAGGGCCAGACCCAGAAGGACAGACTGCGGGTCTTCTCCGTAGGGGGCTTCTTGGACTCGGTGGACCGTTGGCGCGGGGCCAACAACCTTTCCTTGACGCTCTTCCAGGGGGTGGGGGACTTCCTGGGTGGGCTGCACGGCAGCAATGACTCGCACGCGAGTGTGCCCGGAGCCGGCGGCACCTTCACCAAGCTGACGGGCGAAGCATCCCGCTCCCAGCAGATCACGACCTACACGTCGGTGTTCCTTAGGGCGGGAGGGCAGTGGGCGAGCACCAGCTTGGTCTCCCCCGAGCAGTACATCGTGGGAGGCCAGGGGACGGTGCGCGGCTATCCCGTCGCCCAGTTCGCGGGGGACCGCGGGTACGCGGCCACCCTCGAGTTCCGCTGGAACGCGCCGGGCTTCGGCGACAAGACCGCTTTCCTCGGCAAGAAATGGGGCGACATCCTGCAGTTCTACGGCTTCATCGACAACGGCCAGGCGAACTTGATCAATCCCCAGCCGGGTCAGC
The DNA here is from genome assembly GCA_030647435.1 of Candidatus Rokuibacteriota bacterium. Lineage (NCBI taxonomy): Bacteria > Candidatus Rokuibacteriota > Candidatus Rokuibacteriota bacterium. The sequence continues at coordinate 2,799 of JAUSJX010000008.1, read as the reverse complement.
CGCGCCGCCAGACGCTGACCGGCGCCGGCATCGGAGCCCAGATCGCCGTCCCCGATAACTTCCTGCTCAAGGTCGAGTGGGCAAAGCCCGTGATCAATCCCACCAGCGGGCCCCAGACCAGCAACGGCCTCGACAACTACGTGTATTTCCTTGCGGTCAAGTGGTTCTGAGCTACAAAAATTGTCGGTTAGAATCCTCCCTATGAGGTTCCCGCCCCCGTCACCCTTCTGACATCGAACCTAAGTACTTGGTAATACGACGATCCTGGATATATCTTGGAGCGGCACCACATTTGCTCCTACATGTGCAGGACCATGCTAAACGCCTCCCGGGTATCCTGGATCAAGCGCACGCTGGCAGCCTTGCTGGCCGGGCTCATGCTGGCTGGCCCTGCCGGGGCCCTGCCCCAGGGGGGGCAGGTGGTGTCTGGCAAGGCGTCGATCTCTCAGGTAAATCCGACGACGCTGCAGATCCAGCAGTTCACCTCCAACATCATCGTTAACTGGAGCGGCTTCAGCGTTGCGGCCAATGAGCTGGTGCGCTTCCTCCAGCCCGGCGCCATGTCGGTGGCGGTCAACCGCGTGATCGGCGGCGGCGCCTCGTCCATCCTCGGCCAGATCACCGCCAACGGCCGGATCATCCTGAATAACCCCTCTGGGATCAGCTTCGGTCCCGGCTCGCTGGTGAACGTGGGCGGCCTCATCGCCACCACGCTCAACATGAAGGATATCGACCTCGTCACCGGGCGCTACATCTTCCAGCAGGGCCCGGGAGGCCTCGGAACAATCATCAATCAGGGCACACTGACCGCGGCCCCCGGGGGCCTCATCGCGCTCTCGGCCCCCGCGGTCATCAACCAGGGCACCATCTCGGCCCAGCTGGGAACGGTGCATCTCTCCTCCGGACAGCAGCTCACCGTGGACTTCGCCGGCGACGGCCTCGTCCGCTTCGCCGTGGACGGCGCGCTGGCGGGCCAGCCCCTTGGCGCCGACGGCCGGACGCTCGCCTCGCGCGTGAGCAACGACGGGCGCATCCAGGCTGACGGCGGACGCGTGGAGCTCACGGCCAAGGCCGCGGGCGATGTGCTCCAGAGCGTGGTCAATAACAGCGGGATCATCCAGGCCCGCTCCCTCGTCAATCAGGGCGGCGTGGTACGCCTCATCGGCGGCGAGGACGCCACGGCCGTAGCCACCGCCAGCGGCGCGGTACGGCCCGCCGGGACGGTCGCGGGCGCCGTCACCAACTCGGGCACGATCGACGTGTCGGCCGCCGAGCGCGGCGCCGCGCCGGGCCAGGTGGTGATGCTGGGCGAGCGCGTGGGGCAGATGGGGACCATCGACGCGCGCGGCGCCGACCAGGCGCGCGGCGGTGACGTGACCATCACGTCCACCGAGCGCACCATCCTCTTCGGGGGCAGCACGATCGACGTCAGCGGCCGCGGCAGCGCCGACGGTGGCCGCGTCACGGCCTGGTCCGACAAGAACACGACCGCTGCCTCCGGCGCGCAGATCGTGGCGCGGGGCGGCGAGGCGGGGGGCAATGGCGGCTTCGTCGAGGTATCGGGCAAGGAGGGCCTGGGATTCGCCGCCTCCGTGGACGCCCTCGCGCCCCTGGGCAAGACAGGCACGCTCCTGCTCGATCCCCACAATATCGTTGTGGCGACGGGGGGAGCCGCTCCGCTGACCGACGTGGATCAATTCACCGACGCCCCCGCCGCCGATGCCACCATCGCGCCGGCGGCGATCAATGCAGCGCTCGCCAATGTCGTCTTGCAGGCCAACAACGACATTACGTTCACGAACGCGGTCTCAATCGTCGGGGCCGGCATCGGCCTGACGGCGCAGGCCGGGCGCTCCATCATCATCAATGCAAATGTCGCCACGAACAACGCGCCGATCAGCCTGACGGCAAATGAGACTACGGCGAACGGCGTCCAGAACGCGAACCGCGACGTCGGGACAGCGGCCATCACGATGGCGGCGGGCACGTTGCTGAGCTCCGGGGGGGCGAACATCACGGTCACGACGAACACCGGCGCGGGGTTGACGAATAGCACGAGCGGCAACATCACGCTCGAGGGGGTCAATGCCGGTGCCGGACATGTCCTGGTCGTGAACAATGGGCCCACGGCCGGCAGCGGGATTCGGCGGACATCGGCCAATGAATTGATCACCGCGACATCCGCCGCATTGGATGTGAATGGGGCGGCCGGCGGTGGCGGCATCGGCACGGCTGGGGCGCCGATGCGCGTGAGCGTCACCAATCTAGAGGCTCGCTCGCAATCCGGAGGCGCGTTCTTCACCTCGCCGACCTTGCCTGTGAACATCGGCGGCGCCACGCTCGGCAGCCTGACCGGTATTTCCACCTCCTCCAACGGCGCCATCAGTGTCACGACAACGGGTACCTCCATCACGACGAGCGAAGCGATCTCGGCGAATGGCACTGGAACGGTGACTCTCACCGCAGCAGGCGCGGCGAGCTCAATCACTGCAACTGACGCGCTCAGCTCCGGGTCGGGCGCGGTCAACCTGATGGCGGCCAATGGGATCACGCTGGCGGGGGCGGCGGCGGATGTGACGACGACGGGGGCGTACACGGCGAACGCGGACAGTGACAGCAACGGCACCGGCGCCTATTCCCAAAACAACGGAGGATCAGCGGTGTCCAGTGGTGCGGCGACGATCGTGGCGGCGGATGTGGACCTGCAGGGGACGGTGACCGCGGGGGCGGCGGCGGTGACGCTGCGGCCGGGGCTGCTGGCGACGACGATCGGGGTAGAGGACGCGAGCAAGCAGTTCA
>JAUSJX010000007.1 GCA_030647435.1 Candidatus Rokuibacteriota bacterium | reverse complement strand
GTCCCGCACCGCCACCCCCGTGAACTTCGTGTGCAGCACCTTCGTGATCGCGGACGTCAGCGTCGTCTTGCCGTGATCGATGTGCCCAATCGTCCCAATGTTCACGTGCGGCTTCGACCGATCGAATTTCGCCTTGGCCATTCCTCGCTCGCCTCCTCAGTCCGCCTGCCGGTCTGTCAGATTGATGGAGCCCATGTCCGGGCTTGAACCGGAGACCTCGCCCTTACCAAGGGCGTGCTCTGCCAACTGAGCTACATGGGCCTGGATCATGTTCCTCGTCCGTCTCGCCGATGCCGGAGCCAAGTGGAGCGGGAAACGGGATTCGAACCCGCGACCCCCAGCTTGGAAGGCTGGCGCTCTACCGCTGAGCTATTCCCGCGCTCCCTCTCGGCGCGCCGCTCGCCGCCCGCTAAGATGGTGGGGAGAGGAGGGTTTGAACCTCCGAAGGCGTTCGCCAGCAGATTTACAGTCTGCCCCCTTTGACCACTTGGGTATCTCCCCGCTGGTTCCTCAGGCTGTAACCCCTTGAAATGTCTGGCGCTGGCGGGAGGATTTGAACCCCCGACCCACTGCTTACAAGGCAGTTGCTCTACCCCTGAGCTACGCCAGCAGTCACAAAACTTCACTTTAGTTTCGAGGTCCCCGTAAGTCAAGACAATTTTGCCTGTTTCGCTAGCCTCTGGCGCTCCACCTCGTAGCAGAGAACCGCCGCCGCCGCGGACACGTTGAGCGATCCGATCTTTCCCCGCATGGGAATGCTCGTGAGAAAGTCGCAGCTCTTGGCCACCAGAGGCCTCACGCCGGGCCCCTCGCCTCCCAGGACCAGGCAGATTGGACCGGAGAGATCAACCTCCCATGGGGCTTGACCTCCCTTGACCACGGCACCGACGATCCAGACACCGTCCTTCTTCAGTATCTCAATAGTCTGGACGAGATTCGTCTCGCGGGCGACTGGCAGATACTCGACGGCCCCCATGGCAGACTTCGCGGCCGCGGCGGTAACCCCGGCGGCGTGGTGCTTGGGCACGATGGCTCCGTGCGCTCCGGTCGCCTCGGCGGAGCGCAGAATGGCTCCCAGGTTGCGTGGATCCTGGATCTGGTCCAGGGCCAGGAAGAAGGCCGGCTCGCCCCGCTGCCCGGGTATGGCCAGCAGCTCATCGAGAGAAGCGTAATTCGCGCCCGCGACCCGCGCAACCACGCCTTGATGGTGTGGGGTGCCCGCGATGGCCGTCAGCTGGTCGCGGGTCCGGTAGGAGACCTTGACGCCAAGGCGCCTGGCCAAGCCCAGGAGGTCCTGGAGCGCGGGGCCGCGGCCCTCGGAAAGGATGGCGACCTCCTCCACCCGGCGGCTCTGGGCCCGCAGGAGCTCGAGCACGGGGTTGCGCCCGGAGAGAGGGGTATCCTCGGCGTCGGCCGCGCTCATGACCCGAGCGTCCACCTGGTGCCGCCGCCGTCGCGCGAGTCCTTGAGCGTGACGCCGAGCTCTGTCAGCTCGTCGCGCAGCCGGTCGGCCTCGGCGAAATCGCGCTGCTTGCGGGCCTGCTCGCGGAGGTACAGGAGGGATTCGATCCGGGCCTTGAGCTGCGGATCCACGGGCCGCTCCGGCCGCCCGCCCGGCTCGAGCAAACCGAGCGCTCGCGCGAGCGTCACCAGCTCGCCCACGCCCATGAGGAGGCCGCCCGCCGCGAGCCGGCCGTCGTCGGCCTGCGCGCGCGCGCCCTGGAGCAGCCGCGCAAGGTCGAACAGGACACCAAGCGCCTGCGGCGTGTTGAAGTCGTCGTCCATCGCCGCCTCGAAGCGCGCGCGGTGGGCGGCGATCTCGTCGAAGAGCCCGCCGTCGGGTCCGGGCGCGGGCGTGCCCTTGGCCGCGATGCGGTCCGCCTCCTCCACCAGCGCGCGGAGCCGGCCGAGGGCCTTCAACGACTCCCCGATGCGCTCGTCCCCGAACTCGAGCGGGTGCCGGTAGTGCGTCCCGAGGAAATAGAGCCTGAGCGCCTCGGGATCGTGCCGGCGCACCATGTCCCTGATCCAAAGCGTATTGCCCAGCGACTTCGACATTTTCTCCGAGTTCAGGTTGACGAAGCCGTTGTGGGCCCAGCAGCGCACGAAGGGCCGCCCGGTTGCTCCCTCGGACTGGGCGATCTCGTTTTCGTGATGCGGGAAAATGAGGTCTTCGCCGCCGCCGTGCAGGTCGAACGTCTCGCCGAGGTACTGCATCGACATGGCGGAGCACTCGCTGTGCCACCCGGGGCGACCGGGCCCCCACGGAGAGGGCCATGACGGCTCGCCGGGCTTGGACGCCTTCCACAGCGCGAAGTCGAGCGGGTCGCGCTTGCGCTCGTCCACGTCCACGCGGGCGCCTGATTCGAGCTCGTCGAGGTTCTTGCCCGAAAGCTTGCCGTAGGGCGGGAACCGGCGGACCTCGAAGTAGACGTCACCCTCCAGCACGTAGGCGACTCCGCGCGCCAGCAGTCGCCCGATCAGCGCGACCATCTGGGGAATGTGCTCCGTTGCCTTGGGCTCCACGTCGGCCGGCGCAACACCGATCGAGGCCATGTCCGACTGGTATGCCGCGATGTAGCGCTCCGAGATCACGGAGGCGGCCACGCCCTCCTCGTTGGCCTTGCGGATGATCCTGTCGTCCACGTCGGTGTAGTTCTTGATGAACGTGATGCGGTAGCCCCTGAAGCGCAGGTAGCGCCGGATCACGTCGAAGACGATGGCGCTCCGGGCGTGGCCGATGTGGCACAGGTCGTACACGGTCACGCCGCAGACGTACATCCGCACCTCGCCGGCGACGAGCGGGACGAAGTCTTCTTTGCGTCGCGTGAGGGTATTGAAGATACGCAGCGGCATCACGGAACCTCTACGCTGACGACCGCCATGGCCGCGATGCCCTCGCCGCGACCGAGATGCCCCAGGTGCTCGGGGCTCTTCGCCTTGACGCTTACGCGATCGGTCTCGACGCCCATGGTCTTCGCCAGGCGCGCGGCCATGGCAGGCAGGTGCGGGCCAAGCCGCGGCGCCTGGCAGATCACCGTGGCGTCCACGTTGACAAGCGTCGCGCGGCGCGCGCGCAGGGCGTCCAGGACGCCTTCGAGCAGGACCAGGCTCGAGACGCCCTTCCAGCGCGGGTCCGTGTCCGGGAACATTCGGCCGAGGTCGCCCAGGGCCAGCGCCCCGAGCAGCGCCTCGCAGACGGCATGGGTCAGGACGTCGGCGTCGGAATGGCCGCCGAGTCCCCGCTCGTGCGGCACGGCGATCCCGCCCAGCACGAGCGGGCGCCCGTCCACCAGCGGGTGGAGATCGAAGCCGAGGCCGCTCCGCGTGGAGCTCATGCCCTGCGCCCGCCCCCGACCCACGCCCGCGCCGCCTTGAGGTCGTCCGGCGTCGTGATCTTGAGGTTCTGCGGCAGCCCCTCGACCATGGAGACGCGCCCGCCCAGCCGCTCGATCAGCATGGCGTCGTCGGTGGCGCGGTAGCCGTCGCGGGCGGCCTTGTCGTGCGCCTCCGCGAGGAGCGCCCGCCGAAAAGCCTGCGGCGTCTGGGTCAGCCACAGTCCCTCGCGGGGGAGCGTCGTCTCGACGACGCGGTCCCGCACCCGCTTGACGGTCTCACGGACCGGCCAACCGCAGGTGGCGGCGCCGGGAACGCGCGCTGCGGCCAGTACCCGCTCGACGATCTCGGGAGTGATGAACGGCCTCACCGCATCATGGACCACCACCCAGGCCGCCTCCGGGGGAACGGCCTCGAGTCCCAGCCTCACCGAGTCCTGCCGCTCTTCCCCTCCCGCGACCACGGCCAGCACCCGCGGCACCCTGAAGCGGGCGAGGAGCGCGCGGGTCGCCTCGACACGGTCGGTCGGCGCGGCAACGACGAGCCCGTCGAGCGACCGGCAGCGGGCGAGCGCGCGCAAGGTGTGGACGAGGATGGGCGCGCCCCCGAGGGTCAGGTACTGCTTGGGCCGGGGGCCGCCCATGCGCGCGCCCGCGCCTCCCGCCGGCACTATCGCGACGGCGGTCTTCACTTGGACGCGCCCTCCTCTTCCCTCAGGCGGGCGAAGATCATGCGCCCGGCCGTGGTCTGGAGCACCGAGGTGACCGTGGCGCTGACCTGCTGGCCGATGAACCGCTTCCCGTGGTCCACCACCACCATCGTCCCGTCGTCGAGGTAGGCGACGCCCTGGCCGACCTCCTTGCCCTCCTTGACGACGTGGACGTGCACCACCTCGCCGGGCAGCACGACCGGCTTGAGCGCGTTCGCCAGCTCGTTGACGTTGAGCACCGACACGCCCGACAGCTCCGCGACCTTGTTGAGGTTGTAGTCGTTGGTGACGACCTTGCCACCCATCGCCTTGCCCAGCTCGATCAGCTTCCGGTCCACCTCGCGGATATGAGGGAAGTCCTGGTCCTCGACGCGGACGGTCGTCCCCGGGATGCGCTGCAGGCGCTGCAGCACGTCGAAACCGCGCTTGCCCCTGTTGCGCTTGAGCGGGTCGGGCGAGTCGGCGATCTGCTGCAGCTCGCGAAGGACGAACTGGGGGACGACCAGCGTGCCGTCGAGGAAGCCCACCTCGCAGAGATCCACGACGCGGCCGTCGATGATCACGGAGGTGTCGAGGATCTTGAATCGCTCGCGGCGCGCGGCGGTCTTGGGGAAGAGCTTGGCCGACATGTCCTCGAGCTCGTCCCGCTTGGCGAGCGCGACCGAGGCGCCCAGGTAGGAGAAGAGCAGGCCGAAGAGCCCGCGCCCGAGCGGCCCCGCGTCGGGGGAGACGGCGCCCATGGCCGTCCCCAGCCCGAGCCCGAGCCCGAGCCCCACGATGCCGCCCATGGCACCCCAGAAGATCCGGTCCACCGGGATGCGCCGCGCCTGCCACTCGAGCAGGACCGCCAGCACCCCGAAGAGGAAGCCGGCGCCGCCGAGCCACCAGTTGGTCGCGTGAATGCCGAGCGGCGGGCCGAAGGCCATTCCCGCTCCGGTGGCCGCCGCCAGCATGAATACCCGCACGATGACGATACCCATGGTCGCCTCTCAGTGTCCCAACAGCGCCTTGACCGCTTCGTCCACCGTTGCCACCCCCTGGACTTCCAGGGGCTGCGCGCCGCCCGCCGCGAGATTGTTCTGCGGCACCACCGCCGCCGTGAAGCCCAGGGCCGCCGCCTCCTTGAGCCGCACCGCGAACCCCGCCACCGCGCGCACCTCGCCGGCGAGGCCGACTTCGCCCATGATCACCGTGTCGCCCCGCACGGGGCGGTCGAGATAGCTTGAGGCCGCCGCCACGACCACGCCCAGATCCGCGGCGGGCTCGGTGACGCGGCCGCCGCCCGCCACGTTGACGAAGACGTCCTGGCTCTGCAGAGGAAACCCGACCCGCTTCTCGAGCACCGCCAGCAGCAGGCAGACCCGGTTGTAGTCGGCGCCGAGCACGGTGCGGCGCGGCGTCCCGAAGCTGGCCGGCGTCACCAGCGCCTGGAGCTCGAGGAGCAGCGGCCGGCTGCCCTCGAGGCTCGACACGATGACCGACCCGGCGGCGCCGCGGAGCCGTTCGGCGAGGAAGAATCCCGATGGGTTCGTGACCTCGGCGAGGCCCTGCTCTCCCATCTCGAAAACGCCGATCTCGTTGGTCGAGCCGAAGCGGTTCTTGACGGCGCGCAGGACGCGGTACGCGTGGTGCTGCTCTCCCTCGAAGTAGAGCACCGTATCGACCAGGTGCTCGAGGACGCGGGGCCCGGCGATCGCGCCGTCCTTGGTGACGTGCCCCACGAGGAACGTCGCCGTGCCGCGCCCCTTGGACCAGAGCATGAGGCGCGCCGCGCATTCCCGGACCTGGCTCACGCTGCCGGGCGCCGACTCGAGCCCGGGCAGGAAAACGGTCTGGATCGAGTCGACCACGATCGCGCGGGGCTTGAGCTCGGCCGCGTGCGCCTCGATCACCTGGAGATCCGTCTCGGCCAGGAAGTAGAGGCCGCGCGGCGAGATGCCGAGCCGGTCCGCGCGCAGCTTGACCTGGGGCGCCGACTCCTCTCCGGAGACGTAGAGCACGGGTCCGGCGCGCTCCGACAGCGAGCGGCTCGCCTGCAGCAGGAGCGTGGACTTGCCGATGCCGGGGTCGCCGCCGATCAGCACCAGCGAGCCGGGGACGACACCGCCGCCCAGCACGCGGTCGAGCTCGCCGATGCCGGTGGTGATGCGCTCGCCTGACGTCACCGCGATGTCGCCGATGAGCACGGGTCGGGCGCCGGCGGCGAGCTTGGGCCGCTCCGAGCGCGACGGCGCCGGCCGCTCCTCGACGAGCGCCACGTACGTGCCGGCCCGCGCGCAGTCCGGGCACGTGCCGGCCTTCGGCGCGGCGAAGCCGCAGGTCTGGCAGCGATAGACCGGGCGTTCCCTCGCCACTACTTTTCCTTCCCCGTCTGGCCCGTCTGGCCCGTTTGAATGGTCGAGCGCACGAGCGAGCGCAGCAGGAAGCTCCGCTGGGCGCCCTCGAGGAACGTGACGAGGTTCTCGTAGACCGTCGGGTCCTCGATCAGGGCGCCCACCGTACCCTCGCCCGACTTGAGCTTCTCGCTCACCGCGCGCAGGTTGGCGAGCGCCGCGCGGAAATCGGCCCCGGCCTCGCCCATGCTACCGTCGCCGCTGCCCTGGAGCAGCCCGCCGAGCAAGCCCTCGCCGCGCGCGAGCTTTTCGGAGACGTCGCGGAAGTTTTTGGCGAGGGCCTGGAGGTCGCGCGCGACCGGCCGGTATTCCGGGTCGAACAGCAGGGCGGGCAGAAGACCGTCCCCCGGGCCCGGGCTCGAAGCGGCGCGGCCGAGCGCGTCGAGCGCGGCCAGGAGGGCGCGGGCCGACTTGCCCGAGTCCTTGGAGAGCAGCACGCCCACGGCGCTCTCGCCGCTTTCGGCGCGGGCGATCAGCTGCTGGGTCGAGCCCAGGAGACCGTTGAGGCGCCGCAGCGCTTCGGGCTCCTCATAGACGAGGACGTGGAGCCACCCCTTGCCCTTCTCCACCTCGTCGGTGATGCGCCGAGCCGACTTGGCCGCCGCCCCGATATCGTCGAAGGCGCCGCCCTTGTCGAGCCTGTCCGCGGCGGCGTGAAGGGTCGACACCAGCTCGTTGATGGACTTGAGGGTGCCCGCGCCCTCGGCGAACATCCGGCTCATCTCCTGGGGATCTTGCGAGGCCAGCGCCTGGCCGGGCCCGAGCGGCGGGGCTTCGGGCAAGCCCATCGTGATCTCGACGATCTTGTCGCCCAGCAGCCCCTGGGTCGAGATGCGCGCTTGGGAGTTTCGGCGGATGCGGTCTTGGAAGCGGCGCGCGACGGTCATCGTCACCCGCACTTTGCCGCCGGGCTGCGGCGGCAGGATCACGCTCGTGACCCGGCCGATCTGCACGCCTGCCAGGCGCACCGTGGCGCCCTCGATCAAGCCGCCCACTTCGGTGAACTCCGCCACCAGGTCGTATTTGCTCTCGAAGTACCGCGCGCGCGCGCCGAGCAGGTAGACGATGGCCAGGAACACGCCGAGCGCCACCAGGATGAAGGCGCCGATGCGGAGTTGGAGCCCATAGCGCCGCTCGTCCGGCATCGGCTACTCCTCCCGGAGCTCGCCGGCGAGGAAACGCCGGACGTCGGGGTTGGACGAGGCGCGGATCTCGTCCGGCGTGCCGAGATCGGCGAAGCGCCCCTGGTAGAGGATCGCCATTTGGTCGGCAACCATGTCGGCGAAGCCGACATCGTGGGTCACCACGATGGCCGTGTCGCAGACGCCGGCCCTGAGCGTCGCGATCAGCTCGGCGACCAGCCGGGCGTTGGTCGGATCGAGACCGGCCGTCGGCTCGTCGAAGAAGACAACCTCCGGCTCCATCACGAGCGCGCGCGCGATCCCGACGCGCTTGCGCATGCCGCCCGACAGCCCGGCGGGCAGGAGCTCGTCCGTGCCCGGCATGCCCACCAGCGACAGGAAGCGGTGCACGCGGTCCGTGATCTCCCCCAGCGGCATCCGCGTGTGCTCGCGCAGCGGGTACGCGACGTTCTCGAACACGGACAGCGAGTCGAAGAGCGCCGCGCCCTGGAAGACGAAGCCGGTGCGCTTGCGGACGGCCAGCATGGCCTCCTCCCTCATGCGCTCGATCCGCGTGCCGAAGAGCGAGACCTGCCCGGCATCGGGCCGGACCAGCCCCGCCGAGATCCTCAGCAGCACGGTCTTGCCGGCGCCGCTGCCTCCCATGACGGCCAGCGTCGTGCCCTTCCGCAGGGAGAGGCTCACGCCGCAGAGGACCTCCTTCTGCTCGAAGGACTTTCGAACGTCACGCAGCTCGACGAGGGCCGGGGCCACGGTGTCCATCACCAGAAGAGCAGCAGCATGAGCTTGGTCAGGAAGAAGTCGGACACGATGACGGCCATGGCCACCTGGACTACGGTGTCGGTAGTTGAGCGGCCGAGCCCTTCCGTCCCGCCGCTCGTCTCGAGCCCGTTGTAGCAGCCGATGAGGGTGATGAGCCCGCCGAAGACCACGCTCTTGCCGATACCGGTCAGGAAATCCTTCATCACGACCCAGTAGGAGATCGTGTTCCAGTAGAGGTACGGGTCGACGTCGCGGTCGAAGACCACGATGAGCATACCGCCCAGGAGCCCGATGGCGTCGGCCATGATGGTCACGAGCGGGAACACGACGAGCGCCGCCAGGATGCGCGGGACGATCAGCTTCTTGATGTAGTTGACCCCGATGGCCCGCAGCGCGTCGATCTGCTCCGTCACCTTCATCGAGCCGAGCTCGGCCGTGATGCCGGAGGCGACCTTGCCGCCGACCAGGATGGCCGTCAGCACGGGCCCGAGCTCGCGGAGGATCGACAGCGCGACGACGGGCCCGACGTAGTTCTCGGCCCCGAAGCGCGCCATGTTCACGGCGGACTGGAGCGCCAGCACCATGCCCGTGAAGAGCGCGGCCGTGAGGGCGACCACGAGCGAGCGGACGCCGATGATGTCGATCTCCCGCGCCACGATGACGAGGTACGACGGGGGGAGCCGGAGGTTGCGCATCACCCGGAGCGTCAGCAGCCCTAAGCCCCCGTACCAGGCGACGGACTCACGCCCATGCCGACGCGCGTACGCGAGCACGCTCACCTGGCGCCCCCGCTGAAGCTCTCGACGAAGGCCCGGAAGTCGCCGCGCCCCGTCTCGAACGCCGCCGCCGGCGCGACGTAGAGAAAGTCGTAGACGCAGCGCTCGCCCTTGATCACCACCGCCTCGACCCCGACGGGCGCGCCGTCGATGCTGCCCCGCACCACGGCGCGCTGCGCCGGGCGCCCGGCCAGCGTGAGCGGCCCGCCGTCCTCGAGGACGCGGTCCTTGAGGCCGAAGGTCAGGTGACGCGTCAGCACGGTCAGCGGTCGGCCGGCCGTCTTGTCGTCGCAGGTCGCGTCGGCCAGCATGCCGCCCGCGGGGTCCTGCCGCTGGAGCTCGAGCTCGGCCGCGCCGCCCGGCTTGACCGCCCACCCCTGGCGCGGAAGGCTGACCTGGTAGCCCTTGGGCGAGTAGAAGATACCGTTCTCGATGCGGCTCGCGCTGCAGCCGGTGAGAAGGACCACGCCGAGAAGAACCCACGCCGGCTTTATCACTTACCCTTCTCCTCGTGGCGGCGGGCCAGCTCCTCGAAGACCCGGCGAAGCGGGATGCCCCGCGAGGCGAGCAGCACCATGGTGTGAAACCACAGGTCCGCCACCTCCGAGACGAGGCGCGCGTCGCCCTCGCCGCCGAGCGCCGCCGTCACCACCTCGGTCGCCTCCTCGCCGATTTTCCGGCAGATCTGCGCTTCCCCGCGCTCTAAGAGCCCCGCGACGTACGACCCCGACGGCCGCTCGACCTTGCGCGACTGGAGAACCCGCTCCAGCACCTCGAGCATGGCGGGGCCGGCGCCCGAGGCCCGCGGCCCAGCGGCCTGCTCCAATATCCCGCCTTCGAGACGCGTGAAGAAGCACGACCGCGCTCCCGTGTGGCAGGCGACGCCGTCCTGGTGCGCCTGGACCAGGAGCGTGTCGCGGTCGCAGTCGGCATAGAGCCCGTCCACGTGCTGCGTGTGGCCGGACGTCTCGCCCTTGCGCCAGAGTGCGCGGCGCGAGCGGGACCAGTAGTGAGCGAGCCCGGACTCGAGCGTCTTCGCCAGCGCCTCGCGGTCCATCCACGCCACCATGAGCACCTCGCCGGTCTCGGTCTCCTGGACCACGGCGGGGATGAGCCCGTCGCCGTCCCACGTGAGCTCGTCGAGCACGCTCACGCCTCTATCCTCACGGCCACGCCGCGCTCGCGCAGGTAGGCCTTGGCCTCGCTGATCGTGTGGCGGCCGAAGTGGAACATGGAGGCCACCAGCACGGCGTCGGCCTTGCCGTCGACAACGCCCTGGCGCAGGTGCTCGAGCGTGCCCGCCCCACCCGAGGCGATGACCGGCACGGAGGTTGCCTCGGAGACGGCGCGCGTCAGCTCGAGGTCGTAGCCGTCGCCCGTGCCGTCGCGGTCCATGCTGGTCAGGAGGATCTCGCCCGCGCCCAAGGCCTCGACCTCGCGCGCCCACTGGACGGCGTCCCGCCCGGTCGGCCGGCGGCCGCCGTGAGTGTAGACGCCCCAGCTTCGCTCCTCGCCGGGCTCGCGCTTGGCGTCGATCGCCACCACGATGCACTGGCTGCCGAAGCGCTGCGCGGCGTCCCGGATGAGCTCCGGCCGCTCGAGCGCGGCCGTGTTGAGCGAGACCTTGTCGGCGCCCGCGCGAAGCAGCGTGCGGATGTCCTCGATGCTGCGGATGCCGCCGCCGACCGTGAGCGGCATGTAGATGCCCTCGGCGGTCCGGCGCACGACGTCGAGCATGATGGCCCGCTCCTCGTGGGACGCGGTGATGTCGAGGAAGACCAGTTCGTCCGCGCCCTGGGCGTCGTAGGCCAGCGCCGCCTCGACCGGGTCACCCGCGTCGCGGAGGTCGACGAAACGGACGCCCTTGACCACGCGGCCGCCGTGGACGTCGAGGCACGGGATCATGCGCTTGCAGAGCATGGGGTTATCGGGCCTCCGCGAGCGCCGCGCGGAGGCTGACCGCGCCCGTGTACAGCGCCCGGCCCACGATCACGCCGTCGACTCCCGGGATGGCGGCCAGCTGCCGGATGTCCTCCAACGAGCCCACGCCGCCCGAGGCGAAGACGGGGATCCCGGCGGCCCGGGCAACGGCCTCGGTGCTCCAGACGTTGGGCCCGCCCTGGGTGCCGTCCCGCGCGATATCCGTGTAGATGATGGTGCCGGCGCCTGCCGCCGCCGCGTCGCGCGCGAGCGTCACCGCCTCCAGCTCCAGCACGCGGGTCCAGCCGTCCACCGCCACGCGGCCGTCGGCGGCGTCCAGGCCGACGATGATGCGGTCCTCGAAGCGCCGGCACACCTCGCCGAGAAAAGCGGGGTCGAGCGCCGCGCGGGTGCCGACGATGGCCCAGCGCGCGCCGGATTCGAGCACGGCCTGGACATGCTCAAGTGTCCGCAGGCCGCCCCCGACTTCGAGGGGGATCGAGACGGCGCGCGCGAGCGTGCGGATGATCGCCGTCTGGACGGGACCGCCGGCGAACGCGCCGTCGAGGTCCACGACGTGGAGGCGCGGCGCGCCCTCGGCCTCCCAGCGCTCCGCCATGGCGACGGGATCGTCCGAGAACACGGTCTCGGCTGAGGCTTTGCCCTGGAGCAGGCGGACGCACCGGCCGCCCTTGAGGTCCACGGCGGGGATGACCTGAAAGCTCATAATTCAACCCTCGCCTCGCCGCGCATCAATTGAGCCCTCGCCTCGCCGCTTCGCGACTCAGCTCGAACGGCCACGCCTGCGGGATCATCTCAGCCTCCAGCTCGAAATTCATCCGCCGCGCCGGTCCCGCACGAAGGCGGCGAAGTTCTCGAGGAGGCGCAGACCCCAGCGCTGGCTCTTCTCCGGATGGAACTGCGTCGCGAAAAGCGGGCCCTTGCCCACGGCGGCCGGGAAGGTGACGCCGTAGGTGCAGGTCGCCACCTGCAGCGACGCATCGGCCGTCGTCGGATAGTACGAGTGCACGAAGTAGAAGTGGGCGCCGCTCGGGATGCCGTCGAAGATCGGGAGGTCGCCGCCGTGCCGGACCGTATTCCATCCCATGTGCGGCACTTTGAGCCCGGAGGGAAAGCGGCGGACCACGCCGGGGATGACGTCGAGTCCCTTGCCCTGCCCGAATTCCTCGCTCTCGGTGAAGAGGAGCTGATACCCGAGGCAGATCCCGAGGAACGGCCGCCCGTCGTCGAGCGCGGCCCGGAGAGGGTCGAGGAGTCCCAACGACTGGAGGTTGCCCATGGCGTCGTGGAAGGCGCCGTCTCCGGGCAGCACGAGGGCGCGGGCGTCCCCGATCACGCGCGGGTCCTGGGTGACCACGGCGCGCATACCGAGGCGTCCCAGCGCCTTCTCGACGCTGCCCAGGTTGCCCCTGCCGTAGTCGATAACGGCGATCACGCTACAGCGTCCCCTTCGTCGAGAGGACTCCGGCAATGCGCGGGTTGAGCCTCGTCGCCTCAGCCAGCGCCCGGCCGACCGTCTTGAACACGGCCTCGGCGATGTGGTGGAGGTTCTGGCCGTAGTGCATGTTGACGTGCAGCGTGATCTCGGCGTTGAAAGCGAAGGCGCGGAAAAAGTCCTCGAGCAGGTCGAGGTCGAAGTTCGAGATCCGCGTCCGCCTCACGGGCACGTTGAACACGAGGAAAGGCCGGCCGGAGATGTCCACCGCCGCGTGCAGGAGCGCCTCGTCCATGGGCAGGAAGGACGCACCGTAGCGCACGATGCCCACCCGGTCGCCCAGCGCCTCCCGGAACGCCTTGCCGAGGCAGATGCCGATGTCCTCGACCGTGTGGTGGAGATCCACCTCGAGGTCGCCGCGCGCGTCCACCGTCAGGTCCATGAGCCCGTGCTTGGCCCAGGCTTCGAGCATGTGATTGAAGAACGGGATGCCGGTTTCGACCTTGGAAGCGCCCGTGCCGTCCAACCCGACCTGCAGCACGATCTGCGTCTCCTTGGTCTTCCGCTCGACCCGTCCCTGGCGGAGGCCCAGGGGCGCCCCGCTCGCCATCGCTGCCGTCATGTCGTGCCTCCCGTTCGCTCGATGCGCACCGCCGCCGCGGCCCCGTGACCGTCGAGCCCTTCCACCCGCGCGAGCTCCGCCAGGTGCGGCGCCGCGTCCTGGAGCCCCGCCTCCCCGTACTGGATGACGCTCATTCGCTTCACGAAATCGTCCGTGCCGAGCGCCGACGCGAAGCGCGCCGTGCCCCCCGTCGGCAGCACGTGGTTCGGCCCGGCGACGTAGTCGCCAACGACCTCGGGGGTCAAGCGGCCGAGGAAGACGGCGCCCGCGTTCCGCACAAGCAAGAGCAGTGCCTCGGGATCTTCGACCTGGAGCTCGAGGTGCTCGGGCGCGAGCAGATTCGCGACCTCCACCGCCTCCTCCAGGCTCCGCGTCAGCACGAGGGCGCCGTGGGCCTCTAGCGCCGCGCCCGCGATTAGGCGCCTCGGCAGCGCGCCGAGCTGCCGTTCCGCCTCGCGCGCGACGCGATCGATCAGCGCCCGCGAGGGAGTCAGGAGAACGGCGCGGGCCATCGGGTCGTGCTCGGCCTGGGCGAGGAGGTCCGCCGCCACGAAGACCGCATCGGCGCTCTCGTCGGCCACGACCACGATCTCGCTCGGTCCCGCCACCATGTCAATGCCCACGTCGCCGAAGACCCGGCTCTTGGCGAGCGCGACGTAGAGGTTGCCCGGCCCGACGATCTTGTCGACGCGACGGATCGTCTCGGTCCCGTAGGCCAGCGCGGCCACGGCCTGCGCGCCGCCGACCCGGTACGCCTCTGTCACGCCCGCCACCCGAGCGGCGGCGAGCACGGCGGCGTTCAGCGACTTGTCGGCAGACGGCGGGGAAACCAGCACGATCTCCCTCACGCCGGCGACCCGCGCGGGGATGACGGTCATCAGCACCGTGGACGGATACGGCGCTCGCCCGCCGGGGACATACACCGCCACGCGGTCGATCGGCCGCACTTCCTGGCCCAGCCGCGAGCCCAGGGCATCGGTCATCCGCCAGGAGCGCGGCGCGGACTCGCGATGGAAGCGCTCGATCCGCCCCGCGGCGTAGCGAAGCGCCCGCATGGTCGTGTCGCCCACGGTCCGTTCCGCCGCATCCAGCTCCGACGGCGTCACCGCCAGCTCCCTCGCCGTGAGGGCGACGTGGTCGAAGCGCTCCGTGAACTCCAGCAGCGCCGCGTCGCCCTTGTCGCGCACAGCGGCCACGATCTCCTCGACGCGCCGGTGGATCTCGGGATCGACGGCCGCCGGCGACCGGTCGAGGGCCTTGGCCACTCCCGCGGCGCCCAGCGTGGCGGTCTCCATCCGCCTGATCATTTGGCGGCTTCCTGGCGCATGGCGGCGATCAGGGCGTTGACGCGGGCGTGGGCCGTCTTGAGCGACGCGCGGTTCACGATGAGCCGCGCCGTCGAGGACATGATCTCCGCGACCTCGACCAGGCCGTTGGCCCGGAGCGTCTCGCCCGACTGGACCAGGTCCACGATGCGCTCGGCGAGACCCACGAGCGGCGCCAGCTCGATCGAGCCGTCGAGCCGGATCATCTCGACCTGGATGCCGCGCTCGGAAAAGTACCGCTCGGTCAGCGCCGGGTACTTGGTCGCCACGCGGACCCAGGACCACTTGGTCGGGTCATCGCGCTCCCAGAGCTCCCGCGGCTCCGCCACGACCAGCCGGCAGAAGCCGAACCCGAGATCGACCGGCTCGTACACGTCGGGCTGCTGCTCGGCGAGGATATCCTTGCCCACGATGCCGAGATCGGCGGCGCCGTACTCGACGTAGGTCGGGATGTCCGCGGGCTTCAGGAAGATGAAGCGCAGGTCGCGGTCCGCGTCGGTGAGCAGGAGGCGGCGCGTGTCGGCCTCGAGCCCCCGGATGCCCATGGCGGAGAGCAGCTGGAGCGCGGGATCGAGCAGCCGGCCCTTGGGCAGCGCCACAGTCAGCGGGGGCATGTTACCCGACCCTCAGGATGCGGGCGCCGAGCGACTGGAGCTTCTTCTCGAGGGCCTCGTAGCCGCGATCCAGGTGGTAGACGCGCGAGACCTCGGTGGTGCCGCGCGCCACGAGCCCGGCCAGCACGAGCGAGGCCGAGGCGCGCAGATCGGTCGCCATGACGGGCGCGCCTTGGTACGCGGCGACGCCGCGCACGACCGCGATGGACCCCTCCGTCTCGATCAGCGCGCCCATGCGGCAGAGCTCGGCCACGTGCATGAACCGGTTCTCGAAGATGGTCTCCGTGATCTTGCTGAGCCCGTCGGCCAGCCCAAGGAGCGTCATCATCTGGGCCTGCATGTCGGTCGGAAAGCCCGGGAACGGGCTCGTGATGATGTCGGCCGCCCTTGGGCGCGCCGACCCGACACAACGGATCCTGTCGCCGTCGACGGTCAAGGCCGCGCCGCACTCTTCGAGCTTCGCCAGGGTCGCCGTCATGTGGCGCGGCGCCACCCCGGTGACCGTCACGTCTCCGCCGCTGATCGCCCCGGCGACGAGCAGGGTGCCCGCCTCGATCCTGTCGGGAATGATTCGGTGCCGGGCTCCGCCGAGCTCGGCCACGCCCTCGATCTCGATGCGCTCGGTGCCCGCGCCCTCGATGCGCGCGCCCATGGCGATGAGCAGCCGGGCCAGGTCGGCCACCTCGGGCTCGCGCGCGGCGTTCTCCAGCACGGTCACGCCCTCGGCGAGCGCGGCGGCCATCATGAGGTTCTCGGTGCCGGTGACCGTGACGAGGTCGGTCGTGATCCGCGCGCCCTTGAGCCGGCTCGCCCGGGCTTCGATGTACCCGCTCTCGATGACGATGTCGGCGCCGAGCCGGGCCAGGCCCTTCAGGTGCTGGTCGATGGGGCGCACGCCGATGGCGCAGCCGCCGGGCAACGCGACGCGCGCCACCCCGGTGCGCGCCAGGAGCGGCCCCAGCACGACCACCGAAGCGCGCATGGTGGACACGAGCTCGTACGGCGCCTCGTGGCTCGCCACGCGCTTGACCTGGAGCCGCGTGGCGCCGCCGGGCCCCACGGACGTCTCGGCGCCCAGCTTCTCGAGGAGCTTGCGCATGGTCACCACGTCGGCCAAGGCCGGGACGTTCTCGAGCATCACCGGCTGGGCCGTCAGCACGCTCGCGGCCATGGCGGGCAGGGCCGCATTCTTGGCGGCGCTGACCTGGACCTCGCCCCGCAGCGGGGTGCCGCCTTCGATAACCAGACGGGCCGGCATCAGCAGCCCATCCTCTGGGCCGCCGCAGCCGGGGGCGGCGCCGACGCCGCGCCTTCGGCCCACCGGCCCTCGATGTAACGCTCGACGTCGCGCAGGTCGCGATGCGCGCCGATACGCGAGAAGCCCTCGGCGGCCATCAGCGAGGCCAGCGGCCCGGCCTGCTCCTCGCCGATCTCCATCAGGAGCCACGCGTCCGGGCGGAGGAAGCGCGGCGCCTCGGTGATGATCCGCCGCAGCACGCGCATGCCGTCGGGCCCGCCGTCGAGCGCCAGCCGCGGCTCGAAGCGCTCGACCTCCGCCGGAAGACCCGCGATGATCCCGCTGGGAAGATAGGGCGGGTTGGCGACGACCATGTCGAGGCTCCCGCCCAGCGAGGCCAGCGGGCCGAAGAGATCCCCGGCCAGGAGCCTCACGCGCGACGCGAGCCCGAGCGTGCGCACGTTGTCCGAGGCCACGGCCAGCGCGCCTAAAGATTGGTCCACGGCCAGCACCTCGAGATCGGGGCGGGCGGCCGCGAGCCCGCAGGCGATGGCCCCGCTGCCCGTGCCGATGTCGGCCACGACCGCCCCAGGGCGGTCGGCGAGAAGCTCGAGCGCGCGCTCCACAAGGCCTTCGGTTTCGGGACGCGGGATCAGGACGTCGGGCGTCACCGCGATCCTGAGACCGCGGAACTCCTCGTAGCCCAGGATGTGCTGGACGGGCTCGTGCGCCGCGCGCCGGTCCACGAGGGCTCTGAAGCTGGCGGCCGCGCGCGGGTCGACCGAACGGCGCGGCTCGACGTAGACGGTGAGCCGGTCGGTCCCGAGCGCTTGGGCCATGAGGCGAAGGGCGTCCTGGCGGGCGCATTCGAGCCCGGCGAGCGCCAGGCGCCGGGTGCCCTCTGCGAGGAGCGATGCGGCGGTGATCGTCACGACGCGGCTCCGAGCTTCCGCCGCTGATCCTCGGCGCTCAGCGCGTCCAGGATCTCGTCGAGGTCGCCCTCGAGGACGGCCGGCAAACGATGGATCGTGAGGTTGATGCGGTGGTCCGAGATGCGGCCCTGGGGGAAGTTGTAGGTGCGGATCCGCTCGCTGCGCTCGCCCGTGCCGACCTGGCTGCGGCGGTCGGCGGCGATGGCGGCGGCCTGCTCCTCCTGCGCGCGCTCGAGCAGCCGCGCCTTGAGCACCCGGAGCGCCTTCGCGCGGTTCTTGATCTGGGAGCGCTCGTCCTGGCAGGTGACGACGAGCCCCGTCGGGATGTGGGTCAGCCGCACGGCGGAGTCGGTCGTGTTGACGCCCTGCCCGCCGGGTCCCGACGACCGATACACGTCCACCCGGATGTCCTTCTCCTCGACCTTGATGTCAACGTCCTCGGCCTCGGGAAGGACGGCGACCGTCACCGTGGAGGTGTGGATGCGGCCGCTCGACTCGGTCTGCGGCACCCGCTGGACGCGGTGCACGCCGCGCTCGAACTTGAGCCGGCTCCAGGCGCCGCGGCCCTGGATGGACAGCACGATCTCCTTGAAGCCGCCCACGCCGGTCGCGTGGCTGTCGATCACCTCGACCTTCCACCTCTGGCGCTCCGAGTACTTCGTGTACATCCGCGCGAGGTCGGCGGCGAAGAGCCCCGCCTCGTCCCCGCCGGCGCCGGCGCGGATCTCCACGAAGACGTTCTTGTCGTCGTTGGGATCCTTCGGAAGGATCAGCGCGCGCAGCTCGTCCTCGAGCTTGCCCTGGCGGGCGGCGAGCTCGTCCACCTCGGCCTGCGCCATCTCGCGCATCTCGCGGTCGGCGTCCGCGGCGGCCATGTGACGGGCCTCCTCGAGACGTCCCAGGAGCTGCTTGTACTCCTCGAACTTCTGGACGACCTCGGAAAGCTCCGAGGCGGCCTTGGCAGTCTTGGCGTAGGCGGCCGGCTGGCCGATGACGGCGGGGTCGGCCATCGAGCGGGTCAGCTCGCGGTACCGCTCCTCGATCTGGCGGAGCTTGTCAAACATGGCGCGCCCTCATCGGGAGCTGGGCAGACAATGACGCCGCCGCGCACGGGGACGGGAACAGGAAGCCCTTCGGGACGCTGACTGCGTGGCGCGGCGCGCGGCCGGCCTGTGCCCTACCCCTCCGCGATCGGCTTCCTCTTGTACTTCCGCTGGAAGCG
Source organism: Candidatus Rokuibacteriota bacterium (assembly GCA_030647435.1). NCBI lineage: Bacteria > Candidatus Rokuibacteriota > Candidatus Rokuibacteriota bacterium. Next base: position 34,810 of record JAUSJX010000007.1, on the reverse strand, counting down.
CTCGACGCGGCCGGCCGTGTCCAGGAACTTCTGCTTGCCGGTAAAGAACGGGTGGCACTTGGAGCACACCTCCACCCGGATCTGCGGCTGGGTGGAGCGGGTGTGGATGACCTCCCCGCAGTTACAGGTAATCGTGGTGTCGACGTATTCGGGATGAATGCCAGCCTTCACGGTTCACCTCCTGTATAAATGCGAATGAAACTCAGAGGATACCAGCGAAGGCGACAAAACGCAAGAAATCCGATACTTCCACCTGATAGACCCCCCAGGGGCGGGGGACCTACCCCATCTGGCTCATCGCGCTCAGGAAGTCCTTGTTGGTCTTGGTCAGCTTGACTTTGTCGAGGAGCAGCTCCATGGCCTCGACCGGGTTCAGCTGAGTCAACGCCTTGCGGAGCAGCCAGACCTTCTGGAGCTCGTCCTTCTCGAGGAGGAGCTCCTCCTTGCGGGTGCCGGTCTGCTCGATGTTGATGGTCGGGAAGACCCGCTTGTCCATGAGGCGCCGGTCCAAGTGCACCTCCATGTTGCCGGTGCCCTTGAACTCCTCGAAGATCACGTCGTCCATCCGCGAGCCCGTGTCGACGAGGGCCGTCGCCATGATGGTGAGCGAGCCACCCTCCTCGATGTTCCGCGCGGCGGCGAAGAAGCGCCGCGGCCGCTGCAGCGCGTTGGCGTCGAGGCCGCCCGAGAGCACCTTGCCCGACGACGGGATGACCGCGTTGTGGGCGCGGGCGAAGCGGGTGATGGAGTCCAGGAGGATGACGACATCTCTCTTGTGTTCGACCAGGCGTTTGGCCTTCTCGATGACCATGTCGGCCACCTGCACGTGCCGCTGCGGCGGCTCGTCGAAGGTCGAGGAGATGACCTCGCCCTTGACCGAACGCTGCATGTCGGTGACCTCCTCGGGCCGCTCGTCGATCAGCAGCACGATCAGGTACACCTCGGGGTGGTTCTTGGCGATGGCGTTGGCGAGATTCTGCAGGAGCATCGTCTTGCCCGTGCGCGGTGCCGCGACAATGAGACCGCGCTGCCCCTTGCCGATGGGGCAGAGCAGATCCATGACCCGCGTCGTCAGGTTCTCCGATTCGTGCTCGAGCCTCAGCCGCTCCATCGGGTAGAGCGGCGTGAGATTGTCGAAGATGGTCTTGTCGCGCGACTGCTCGGGCGTCTCGAAGTTGATCGCCTCGACCTTCAGCAGCGCGAAGTAGCGCTCGGTGTCCTTCGGCGGCCGCACCTGGCCCGAGATCGTGTCACCCGTGCGCAGGTCGAAGCGGCGGATCTGCGACGGCGAGACGTAGATGTCGTCGGGCCCCGGCAGGTAGTTGTAGTCCGGCGCGCGGAGGAAGCCGAAGCCGTCGGGCAGGACCTCGAGGACGCCCTCGGCGAAGATGAGCCCGTCCCGCTCCGCCTGGCCCTGCAGGATCTTGAAGATCAGCTCCTGCTTCCGGAGGCCGCTGAAGCCCTGGACACCTAGGTCTTTGGCGACCGTGTTCAGCTCGGTGATGGTTTTATCCTTCAGCTCGGACAGGTTCATCCTGTTGCCTCCTACCCCACCGGGCTCGGACGAAGCCTCATCGGTGGCGTCGGACATCTTCGGCGAGGGCCGTTTGGGACTACGCTGCGAGATGGCGATCTCCGGGGGGTTGAATGTGTACGGGGTGCTGGACTCGACTACTTGAATCAATCTCCCACAGCCCCGCGGGAGATGTCAAACGAATTCTCGGGGGCTTCAGGCTGTCAGAGGCGCATCTCGATAATGGCCTTGCCTCGGATCTCGACCAGCCACTCGTTCAGCCGAACGTCGTACTTCTGCTTGTACAAGATGTCGCGGATCTGGTTGCGCGCCTGGGTCAGCTGCTCGCCCGCCAGCGTCTCCTTGGACTCGAGCTCGAACAGGTGGTAGCCGACCTCGGAGCGGAACGGTGACGAGTGCTCCCCGGGTGAGAGCCGCAGGATGGCCTTCTCGATGTCGGGCGCCAGCTCGGCCCGCTTGAGCACACCGAGCCGGCCGCCATTTTTGGCGGTCGCGGTATCGTCGGAGAACTCCCGCGCCAGCTCGCCGAACTCCTCCCCGCCCATGACACGCGTGTAGACGTCCTCCGTGCGCCGCCTCGCCGCCTGCCAGCCGTCCTCCCCCGCCCCCGCAGGCGGCACGAAGAGGATGTGCCGCGCCTCGAAAGACAGGCCCGTCTCGAGCTTCTCGCGGTTGGCGTTGAGGTACTGGTCGATGTCCTCCTCGGTCACCGAGATGCGGAGGTTGACCTTGCGGCGCTTGATGCGCTCCACCAGCAGCTGCTCCCGGAGCCGCTTCTTGACTCCGTCCAGGGTCAGCCCCTGGGCCTTGACCAACTGTTCGAATTCGACCTCGTTCTTGGCGCCCAGCCGCTTCTGGATCTCGTCGAGCTGCTCCTTCATCTCCGCGTCGTCGACCACGATCTTCTCGCGCTCGGCCTGCTGGAGCTGGAGGCGCTTCTCGATGATGCCGGCCAGCGTCTTCTCGCGAAGCGCCGCGCGCTCCTCGGGCGTCGACGGCGCCTGCTTGGTCTCGTAGACGGAATAGGCCTCTGCCTCCTCCAGCTCGTACAGCGTGACGGCGTCGCTGTTGACGACGCAGATGACGCGGTCCACGACCAAGTCGTCGTCCGTGGGCGGCGCGGGCCGCGAGAGGATCGGGGCGCGGACCTCGTGGGGAGGCGGCGGGGGCGGCGGGGGCTCGGGCGCCTTGGCCTTGCCCACGAGCGGCACCCACGAGGGGGCGGAGCAGCCGGACAGCGCGAAAACGACCGCGGCCGCCAGGACGAGGCGCGCCGCACCGCTCACGCGAGAGACTCCAGGAGGGCCCGGAGCGCGTCGCGCACCGCCGGCCAGGGACCCGCAGGGATCGCTGCCTCCAACATGAACTCCTTCCGCATGCGCACTCCGCCGGCGGTCCGGCCGATGACGGCCAGGATCCGCTCGGGCGTTACGGGCGTCGACGGGGCGAAGGTCACGAGCGCTCGGCCCCCGCCGGCCTCGACGCGCTCGGCGTGAAGTCGTCGGGCCAGCGCCCGAAGCCCGACCACGTCGAGCAGCGCCTCCACCGGCGGCGGCGGCGGGCCGAAGCGGTCCGCGAGCTCGGCCCGCATCTCCACGATCGCCCCGTCCCCGTCCCCGCCTCCGCCCAGGTCCGTCAACCGCTGGTAGATCGCGAGCCGCTGATTGACCTCGGGAACGTAGGCGTCAGGCAGGAGCGCCTCGACGCCCACCGTGATGACCGGATCCACCGTGGTCCCGGCCGGTTCGCCCTTCAATTCTCTCACGGCCTCGGCCAGGAGCTTGGTGTAAAGATCGAACCCCACGGCCGCGATGTGGCCGTGCTGCTCGGCACCGAGTAGGTTGCCGGAGCCGCGGATCTCCAGGTCGCGCATGGCGAGCCGGAAGCCGGCGCCGAGCTCCGTCATGTCCTCGATGACGCGCAGGCGCCGCTGCGCCGTCTCGTCGAGACGGCCGTCGGCGGGCACCAAGAGGTACGCGTAGGCCTGCTGGCGCTCCCGTCCAACGCGTCCGCGCAGCTGGTAGAGCTGGGCCAGGCCGAAGCGGTCGGCGCGGTTGATGATGATGGTGTTCGACGCCGGGATGTCGAGCCCCGACTCGACGATGGCCGTCGAGACCAGCACGTCGGCCTGCCCGTCGACGAACTTGATCATCACCGACTCGAGCTCCCGCTCGCGCATCTGCCCGTGCCCCATGACCACACGCGCCTCGGGGCAGAGCGCCTGGATGAAGGCGGTCATGGACGGCAGCGACTGGACGCGGTTGTGGACGAAGAAGACCTGTCCGCCGCGGCCAAGCTCCCGCTCGATCGCCTCCTTGATCACGGCACGGCTGAAGCCGGTGACCACGGTCTCCACCGGCAGTCGGTCGAGCGGCGGCGTCTCGATCACCGAGAGGTCCCGCACGCCCGCCAGCGACATGTACAGCGTGCGCGGGATCGGCGTGGCCGTGAGCGTCAGCGCGTCCACCGACGCGCGCAGCTGCTTGACACGCTCCTTGTGGGTGACGCCGAAGCGGTGCTCCTCGTCCACCACGAGGAGACCCAAGTTGCGAAATTGCACGTCCTTAGAGAGCAGCCGGTGGGTGCCGATGACAACGTCCACGGCGCCGGTCCGCAGGCCCTCGACGACCGCCTTCTGCTCTTTCGGGCTGCGGAAGCGCGAGAGAACCTCCACGCGCGCCGGGAACGCGCTGAAGCGGTCGCTGAAGGTATGGAAGTGCTGCTGGGCGAGCACGGTGGTCGGCACGAGGACAGCCACCTGACGGCCGTCGGCCACCGCCTTGAAGGCCGCGCGCAGCGCGACTTCGGTCTTGCCGTAGCCCACGTCACCCGCCACGAGCCGGTCCATGGGGCGCTGGCGCTCGAGGTCGGCCTTGACGTCCTCGATGGCGCGCAGCTGGTCGGGCGTCTCCTCGAAGCGGAAGGCGGCCTCGAACTCGCGCTGCCAGGGCGTGTCGGGGGAAAAGGGCGCCCGCTCGGCGACGGAGCGGGCAGCGTAGAGCCGGAGGAGCTGCTCGGCCATCTGGCGAACGGCCGCGCGCACCGACTCCTTGATGCGCTGCCAGGCGCCGCCGCCCATGCGGTCGAGCCGAGCCGCGCCCGAGGGCGCACCCATGTACTTGGAGATGAGGTCGAGCCGCTCGACGGGCAGGTAGAGCCGGCCGCCCTCGGCGTACTCGAGGAGGAGGAAGTCGGCTTCGCGGCCGTCCACGGCCATGGTCTGAAGCCCGTGGTAGCGGCCGACGCCGTGGGACTCGTGGACCACGAGGTCGTTGGGGTTGAGGTCGGTGAAGGCCGCGATGGCCTGGCCCCGCTGGAAGACCGGGCGGCGAAGCCGGCGGCGCCGCGCGCCGAAGATGTCTTCCTCGGCGAGAAGGACGAGACCCAGCGCCGGCAGCTGGAAGCCGGCGGCGCAATCACCCGCGATGACACCGAGCCCCTCGCCGCTCCAGAGGGACGCCCCGGGCCAGGGCTCGAGGTCGTGCTCGGCCAGGATGCCCCGGAGACGGACGGCCTGCTGCTCGTCGTCCACGACGAGGCGCACGGCAAAGCCCTCGGCCCGCCAGCCTCGGATCTCGCCGGCCAGCTCCTTGAAGCGGCCCTGGAAGCCGCCCACCGAGCGCGCGCCCATGGCCACGCGCGGCGCGCTCCCGGCTCCGCGCTGGAGCAGCGGCAGCTCGAGCCGCTGGAAGCCGGACAGCGCCTCCGCGAGCGGCACGGCCGAGGGCGCGTCCTCAGGGGGCGCTTCGAGGAGCGCCGGGTCGTCGAGAATCACCAGCGCGTCGCGCGGAAGCCAGGCCGAGAGCAGGACGGCCGAGCCCGGATCGGCCCCGAGCGGCAGGACAACGATCTCGCGGAGCGACTCGACCGAGCGCTGGGTCGTGGGGTCGAAGAGACGCAGCGACTCGACCTCGTCGCCCAGGAACTCGGCCCGCACCGGCCGCTCGCGCGCGGGCGAGAACACGTCCACGATCCCGCCCCTGAGACTCCACTGCCCGACCTCGACCACGGTGTCCACGCGCTCGTAGCCCGCGGCCTCGAGCCGGCCGAGGAGCGTTCCGCGCTCGATCGTGCCGCCGACCTCCAGGGAGAAGGTGCGCGCGCGGAACTCACCGGGCGGGAGCAGCGGGGCGGCGAGCGCGGAGGGCGTCGCGACCACGACGACGGGGCGCCCGCTCGCCATATAGTGGCAGGCCCGCGCGCGCTCGGCCGCGTGGTCCCGATGCCGGCCGCGCCACGAGGCGCGCTCGGCGGGCGGGAACTCCAGCACGGGCGCGGTGCCCGCGCCCTCGAGGCTCTCCAGGAAGAATCGCGCGTCCTCGGCCATCCGGTGCCGCTCCGGCATTCCGGGTGCCAGCAGCAGCGCGGGCCGTCCCGTCTCGCTCACGAGAGCGGCGGCCACGAGGGCGCGGGCGGAGCCCCAGAGCCCATCGGCCTGGAGACAAGGAACTCCCCGGGCGAGGGCCGCCCCGAGCTCTCCAAGCGCGGCCCACCGGGACAGGAGCGACTCCGAAGCCGTGACGTTCATGAACGCTTGCTGCGTGACACCGGGATCTACGCTACCACGATGCAGCGGGAGCGGCTTGGGTTGGACGTCAGGCCCTCGGGCCCTGCGCCAGATAGAAGCTCAGGGTTTCGAGCTCGATGGAGAGGTCCACGCTCTTGAAGCGGACGTCCTTCGGCGCGCGGATCCGGCCGGGGGCGAAATTGAGGATCGCCTTGATGCCTGCCTCGACGAGGGTCTCCGTCACGGGCTGCGCCGACTCGGCGGGCACGGCCACGATCGCGAGCTGCAGGTTGCGGGCCTTGGCCTCGCGGGGCAGATCGCGGAGCGGTAGGATGGGCACGCCGTCGGCCGTCTGCCCGATCTTGCCTGGGTCGTCGTCGAAGATGGCTGCGATCCGGAAGCCCTGGCGCGCGAAGCCCTTGTAGTGGAAGAGCGCGGAGCCGAGGTTGCCGAAGCCGACGAGCGCCACCTGCCACTCGCGATCGAGGCCGAGGATGCGCTGCAGCTCCGCCTTGAGCCCCGAGACGTAGTAGCCGATGCCGCGCACGCCGAATTCGCCGAAGTAGGCGAGGTCCTTCCTGACCTGCGCGGAGTTCAGGCTGAAGCGCTCGGCCAGATCCTGGGAGGAGATCGTCTTGACGCCGTCCTCCTCGAGCTGCTGGAGGCAGCGCGTGTAGACGGACAGCCTCCGCACCGTCATCTCCGGGATGCGGGGGATCTTGAAGGGCGAGCGTCGGGCCATTGCGGCGCGGCTCCGGGCGTCCCGGGAGCGGGGCCCGGGACGCTCGAGTCTCAGGCTGTCGCTACGACTTCACGAACAGCAGGATGACCGCGATGACGAAGACGAACAGCACCAACGACTCGATGAAGGCCAGGCCGAGCAGCATCGCGGTCTGGATGCGGGCGATGGCGCCGGGCTGGCGCGCCATGGCATCCACGGCCGAGCCGGCCGCGCGGCCCTGGCCCAGTCCGCAGAGGCCCGCAGCCAGACCGAAACCGATCCCCGCGGCCAGGAAGGCGAAGGCCTTCGGGAAATCGCCCGCCCCGGCCTCGGCCGCCCAGGCCATCGCGGGGGCCGTCACAACCGCCATCAGAGTCATAGTGAGAATGCGTCGCACGGCGCTCCTCCTTGTCGTGGTGATTACAGCCTAGTGGTGTTCGGTTTCCTCGACGGCCGCGGCGATGTAGAGCATGGCCAGCTTGCAGAAGATGAAGGTCTGGATCAGCGCCACGAGGATCTTGAGCGGGAACAGAAAGCCGATCACGAAGACGACCAGGATGGCCGCCGCCGGCGCCCCTATCAGGATCCCGCCCAGCGAGCCGGAGAGCGCCCAACCCAGCATCCCGTCCAGCCCCATCATGAAGAAGAAGATCGCGAGCAGGATGTGGCCCGCCATCATGTTCCCGAAGAGCCGGAGCGAGAGCGACAGCGGCCGGGCGCAGTGGCTGATGATCTCGATGACGAACATCAGCGGCTTGAGCGCCGTGGGCACGGGACCCGCGAAGTGCTTGAGGTAGGGCACCAGGCCCTGCTTCCTGACGCCGATCCAGTGGTACGTGAAGAACACGATGAGCGCGCAGGCCGCCGTGGTGTTGAGGTTGGCGGTCGGCGCGATCAGGCCGGGCACGAGCCCCATCAGGTTCGACGTCAGGATGAACAGCCCGAGCGTCGCGATGAGCGGAAGATAGCGGCGGCCGCCGTGCCCGATGGTCTCGTCGAGCTCGTTCACGAACTGCTCGAGCACGAGCTCCATGAAATTCTGCGATCCGCGCGGCACCATCTGGAGCCGGCGCGTGGATACGACGGCCACGACGAGCAGGATCCCCATGACGATCCACATGTAGAGGACCTGGTCCGGGATCGAGGGGATGCGGAAGATCGGCGGGTGCTCGATGAGCTCCATGGGCCTAGGCGTCCTTGGACGCGGCTGGGGGCTCTTCCGGGCGGGAATGCAGCAGCCCCTGAACGAAAAGGACGGGCGGCAGGGCGGCCAGCCCCAGTCCCACGGCCGCAGGATGGACCCAGCCCTGGGCGACCAGCAGGCCGAGCCCTCCGAACGTGACGAACTGGCGCAGCCCGATGCGTCCGACGCGCGCGAGACCGCCGCGCCCCTCGGCCACGAGCGCGACGGCGCGTCCCACGTCCCTCGCGAGCCAGCGGAAGTTGATCAGCGCGATGCCGCCGCCGCCCGCCACTCCGGCCGCAGCCGGGACCCCTGCCCACCACCAGGCCGCGCCGCTCAGCACGGCGACGGTGCAGGCGCCCGCCCACATCACGCGCGAGGTCAGGTCAGCTGCTGCCATCAGATTGATCCATCCCGTTCAAAGCCTTGATGGTCCGGTAGAAGTTCACGCCGGCGGCCGCGATGCCGAGCCCGAGCCCGCTCAGCAGGAGCCACGGCTGCGTCCCCAGCCACCGATCCGCGAAATACCCGATGCCGAGCCCGACGGCGACACACGCGAAGAGCATGGTGCCGAGACTGACGAGCTGAGCGGTCTGTCCCGGTGACGGCTTTCCACTGCCTCCCGCCATGTGAATAGGAACACTATCACAGCGTTTTGGGGAAGACAAGGCGGCGCAAAGCGCTTATTTCATGGGTGAAACAGCCCATCAGGCTCCGTCGGTTCCGCACAAAGCCATCCATCCGACAGCACGTGAAGCCTAGCCGAACACCCCGCCCATGCGCCCGGCCGCGAGACGGTTGATGATGACGACGCTAAGCGCGGCGACGGCGATCAGGATGACGCCGAGCGCGGCCGCCTCGCTCGACGAGCCCGCGATGTAGAAGGCGAAGATGCCGTTGGTGATCATCTCCCAGCCGCCGAGGGCCAGGAAGAGCACGGCCGAGGCCTCCTGGAGCGAGGTCATGAAGGAGAAGAGGCTGCCCACGACGACGCCCTTCCAGATGAGCGGCAGCGTCACGTCGCGAAAGACGCGCAGGCCCGAGGCGCCCACGCTCGCGGCCGCCTCCTCCATCGAGCGGTGGACGAGCTGCAGCGAGGAGTAGGCACCGCGTACCGTGTACGGCAGGCGCCGCACCGCCAGCACCAGCGGCATGACGATCCAGTAGGAGGTCAGGCCACGGTCGAAGCCCGGCAGGTCGAAGTGGAAGGCGCGGATGTAGGCGATGCCGATCGCCGTGCCCGGCACCGCCAGGATCAAGGTGTTCAGCGAGTCGAGCGCCCCGCGCCCCGGCATCGTCGAGCGGCCGAGGATCCAGGCGATGGGCACGCCGACGGCGATGCAGAGCACCACCGCGAGCCCCGAGTAGAGGAAGCTGTTGACGATGTACTTCGGGGTCTCGACGATGACGCGCTCGAAGTGCTGGAGCGTGTAGGAGAGCGGCAGCGGCGTCAGCGACCACCCCCTGCTGAAGGCCGCGAGCGCGACGCCGACATACGGGATAAAGGACAGGAGCATCAGGATCGAGAGGAACCCGACGGCCGCGGCCTGGCGCGGCGGGGAAAGACGGCGGCGCGCAATGGTCGAGTAGGACAGGGACGAGTAGTCCTTGAGCCCGACCCAGCGGCGGGCGACCAAGAGAAAGACGACGGCCAAGAACACCATCAGCGCCGAGATGACGATGCCCATCCGGAAGATCCGCCGGTCCACGAACTGGACGATGTTGAGATAGGCCTGGGGCGCGAGGAGATCCTGGACCCCCAGGATGAGCGGCGTGGCGAAATCGGAAAAGGTCCAGATGAAGACGAGGAGCGCGCCCGCGACGTAGCCCGGCGTGGTCAGCGGCAGGGTGATCGTCCGGAATTTCGTCCAGCCGCGCGCCCCGACGCTCTCGGCCGCCTCCTCGAGCGCGGGGTCGATCTTGCCGAGGGCGTCCACCACGTTGAGCGTGATCATCGGGAAGAGGTGGAGGGTCTCCACCAGCACGACGCCGTGGATGCCGTACAGGAAGTTGATGGGCGTGAGCATGTCGAAGAGGTCCATCAGCAGCACGTTGACCGAGCCCGCCCGCCCCAGGATGAACGTGAAGCCGAGCGTCCCCACGAGCGGCGGCGAGATGATGGGGATCAGGGTCAGGTAGCTGAAGAGGCCCCGGCCCCGAAAGTCGTAGCGCACCAGGAGGAACGCGACCGCGATCCCGATCACGGAAGACGCCGCGACGGTCGCGACACCGAGGACGAGCGACTTCCAGAGCGCGCGCAGGTAGAAGCTGTCGGTGAAGAAGCCGGCAAAGTTGGCGAGGGTCAGCCGCCCCGCCTCGTCGGTGACCGCGTCGTAAAAAATGCGCGCCAGCGGGTAGACGAGGAACAGCGCGAGGAACAGCCAGATGAGCCCGACTCCGAGGGCTCCCTTCGCGCGGGACCTAGGCATCGTCGGCGACGGCCAGGGTCACGGAGGCGGGAAAGCTGACAACGATCTCTCGACCGATCGGCAGCGGCTCGTGGTGCCACGGGTCGCGGATGTCGGCCTTGAGGACCTGGCCGCCCTGGGCCTCGACGTCATACCGGAGGGCGTTGCCGAGGTAGGCGACGAAGCTCACCCGGCCGCGCACCACGTTGCCGCCGTTCGCCGCGGCCGCGCCGATGGCGACATTCTCGGGGCGGATCGCGAGCACGCACCGGTCGCCGACGGGTCCGCTCGGGACGGCGCGGAGCCGGCCGAGCGCGGTGTCCACGACCAGCTCGCCGCCGGCGCGCTCGCTGACCCGCCCGGGCACGAGGTTGTTGGTGCCGACGAAATCCGCGACGAAGCGCGTACGCGGACGCTCGTAGAGCTCCTTCGGCGCGCCGACCTGGAGCACGCGGCCGTCCTTCATCACCGCCACGCGGTCGGAGAGCGACAGCGCCTCCTCCTGGTCGTGGGTGACGTAGATGGTCGTGATGCCGAGCTCCTGCTGGAGCTTGCGGATCTCGGCGCGCACCTGGACGCGGATCTTCGCGTCGAGGTTCGAGAGCGGCTCGTCGAGCAGCAGGATGTCCGGGTTGAGCACGAGCGCCCGGGCCAGGGCCACGCGCTGCTGCTGACCGCCCGAGAGCTGCCCCGGATAGCGCGACTCCAAGCCCGTGAGGTTGACCTTGCGCAGCCCTTCGTGGAGCCGCGCCGCCACCTCGGCCGACCCGAGCTTCCGCAGCTTGAGGCCGTAGGCGACGTTGGCCGCGACCGTCATGTGGGGCCAGAGCGCGTAGTTCTGGAACACCATGCCGATGTTCCGCTCGTAGGGGGGCAGGCCGCTCACCACGCGATCGCCGAAGCGGATCTCGCCCGCGTCGGGCTGGTAGAAGCCGGCCAGGAGCCTCAACAGCGTCGTCTTGCCGCAGCCCGAGGGGCCCAGGAGCGTGAACAGCTCGCCGTCACGCACGGTGAGGTCGGCCCGATCCACCGCCGTGACGGCGCCGAACCGCTTGACGACCTCGCGGATCGTGATCTCCACGGCCTACTTCTTCTTCAGGTCCTCCCACTTGGTCTCGATGTCGCTGCGGAAGCGCACCTTGAGCGCGTCGGAGCGCTTGGCGGCGACGGCCTCGTCGTAGACATTGGCGACCTCGCGGTCGAAGTACGAGCGCACGCCGCCCGTGAACTCCACGGCCAGCTCCGCCGTCGAGCCGGGCGCGCCCTGGACCTTGAACTTGGGCGTGATCGGGAAGAGCCCGCGCTCCATGAAGACCCTCTGGCCGCGCTCGGTCAGGAGGAACTCGATGAAGGCCCGCGCCGCCTTGGGGTTGCGCGCGCCGGCCAGGATGGCCATCGGCTCGGGTGTCACGAAGGCGTACTTGGGCGCGACGAACTTGATGTCGAAGCCAGCCAGCTTCTCCTCGAAGGCCATGTAGGAGGGCACCGCGAAGCCCGCGGCGAACTCGCCCTTGGCGACGACGGTCGGCACGTCACGGCTGCGCGCCGTGAAGTGTCCCGTGTTGGCGGCCAGGCGCGCCAGCCACTCCCAGCCCTTGTCCTCGCCGTAGAGCGAGAGCATCACCTCGTACGTCGCGTTGGACGAGGACGAGCGCGTCGGCGCGCATTGGGCGACCTCGCCCTTGAGCTTCGGGTTCAGCAGGTCGTCCCACTCCTTCGGCTCCGGCGCCCCCAGCCGCTGGATGCGCTTGGGGTTGTACACGAGCCCGTACGGCTCGAGCGCGGTGCCGACCCAGTAGCCGTCCTTGTCCTTGAGCGGGATCGGCTTGGGCTTGCCGATGGAGGCGGGGATGGAGTCCCACGCCGCCTTGGAGATCTCGACCTTCTGGAGGAGCTTCTGCTCCGCGAGCTTCTCGAACAGCGCCGACTCGCCGCCCCAGAAGATGTCCACCTCCGGCTTGCCCTTCCACTCCGTGATGCGTCCGTAGGCGACGGGCGTCCCGGCCGGGATGGCGCTGACCTTGACCGTGACGTTCCACTTCTCCTTCGCGTAGTCGGCGAAGGCCTTGAGCGCCGCGTCGTGGATGAACTTCGACACGGGGGTGATGAGGTTGAGCTCGCCCTCTATCGGGGCCTGGGCGTGACTCTGCCCCGCAAGACCGCAAGGGCCCAGCAGAGCCGCCAGCGCTGTCAGGGCTGCAATGAATCGAACCATGGACGCCTCCTTATCCGGGATTTCGGACCGGATCCTAATCGAGAAACGGCAAAATCACCAGCGAGTCCGGGCTGACGCCGGTGCGCTCGCAGACGGCCTGTGCCTTTTGCATGAAGCGCTCGGCCTGGACCTCATCGCCCATCTCGAGATACAGCGTGGCGAGACCATCGTAGCAAGGGAAGAGCAGCTGCGGCTCGCCCGCCGCCTCGGCGAGGGTCTGCGCTTCGCGATAGCACTCGAGCGCTCGTGCGGGATTGCCGCCGTGACACTGATAGATCTGCCCCAGCACGATCAGCGGAATCGCGAGATGGTCGACCTGGCCCAGCCGCCGGTCGAGGTCGATCGCTGCCTGCGCGGCCACCACGCCCTCCGACTCGCAGCGATTGGTCAGCGCACAGAACGCGACGGCGAGGTTCGCATAGAGTCGCGACTGGAACCCGAGGTCGCCGATCTTCATCGCGGTCTCGAGGCCGCGCTGGCACGTCTCGATCCCCCGGCCGGGATCGAGCGTGCTGTAGAGCACGCCGAGGTTCGTGTAGCCGCGACACGCCGCGCGCAGCAGGCCGTGACGCTCCGCGACCTCGACACTCCGCTCGGTGTGCCGCACCGCCTCCTCGAGGTGCCCGGTGCGCGCGAGTGCCACGCCGAGCGTGGTGCACGCCTGGGCGATCGCGGTCGCTCCTTCGCGCACCTCCTCCGCGTCCGCACCGGCCGCCGCAGTCACCCGCTCGGCCTGTGCCAGCGCCCGCTCCGCCCACTCGATCGCGCGCTCGTTGTCGCCGTTGCGAAACGCCAAGCGCCCGATCTCCTGGCAGACGTGCGCACGCTCAATGTGCTCCGGGCCATCGAGGAGCTCCAGTGCGGCGTCGAGACAGGCCTGGGCGGCGTCGCGCTCTCCGGCGTCCCAGCGCAGCGCGGCGACTTTCCGCAGCAGCCGCGCCTGCGCCGGGTGGTCCGCCGCCGTCGCCCAGCCCGCCCGCGCCCCCTCGTAGTGCGCCAGCGCGTCGGCCCGGCGGCCCATGGGCCCAAGCAGATCGCCGAGGCGCTCGCGCACGACGAGAACGTCGCGTTCGCAATCCCTGCACTCGGCGAGCGTCGTGAGCGCGCGCGCATAGTGCCGCACCGCGTCGTCGTTCGCGTAGATCGCGCGCGCCCAGTCCCCCGCGGCCGTGAGGTAGCGCACCCCGCGCGCGCGGTCGGCGCTCAGGCTGAAATGGTGGCCGAGCGCCTCGATGTCCTCCAGGCGCTCCGGGGCGTCGCCGCAGGCGCGTTCGAGGCCTGTGCCCGCACGCCCGTGCAGCTCGACACGCCGACTCACGAGGAGGTTCTGATAGAGCACCTCCTGGACGAGCGCGTGCTCGAACCCATGTCGCCGGCCCGCTGCGTCACGTCCGATTTCTCGGAGCAGCCCCGCGTCCAGCAATCGGTCGAGGCGCGCCTCGACACCAAGCGGATCAGTCGCCACCGTGCGGAGCAGCGATTCGTCAAAGACCGGCCCGAGCACCGACGCCTCCTGGATGAGGCGCCGCTCGTCGGACGGCAGGCGATCGAGTCGGGAGAGGAGGAGCGCCTGGAGCGTGACCGGGACCTCGACCGCAGTACCGGCCGCCCGGCACGTCCAGCGGTCCCCGTCCCGCGCGAGCACACCGTCGGCGATCAGGGCGCGGACGACCTCCTCGACGTAGAGCGGGTTGCCTCCCGCGCGCGTCACGATGCGCGCGCGGAGCCCCGCCGGCATCACACTCGACGAGGCGCCGAAGAGGCCGGCGAGAAGCGCCTCGGTCTCCGTGTCGGAGAGCGACGCCAGACGGATGATCGTGTGCGCGGCACGGCTCAGCGCCAGCGGCCGGTCACCCGACTGGGGCCGCAGTGACGCCACGAGCATGAGGGGCCGATCGTCGAGCCGGTCCACGACCTGGCGCAGCAGCTCCACCGAGGCCGCGTCCGCCCACTGGAGATCCTCGACGACGAGCACGAGCGGGCTCTGCGCCAGGCGCCGCTCGAACACGGTCCGCGCGGCGAAGACGATCTGTCGGTGGAGCTGCTCGGGCTCGACCTCGGGCACGCGCTCGCCCGACTCGAGGCCGAGCACGTAGCCGACGAGCGGCGCCACGCCTTCCGCCTCCGCGCCGCTCGCTCCGATGGCCTGCAGCCCCTCGACGAGCTTCCGCCGCGCGACCTCGAGCGTGTCCGACGTGGAGATCCCGTAGGCGTCACGCAGGAAGGTCGCGAACACGCCGTAGGGCTGCTCGCCGAGCGAGGAGCAGGCGGCGCGGCGAACCGTCACGCCGGCGAGGCGTCCATCCGTTTCGAGGCGCCCAAAGAATTCGGCGAGGAGCCGCGACTTGCCCGCGCCGGCCTCGCCGACGAGGCTCACGACCTGGGCCCGCCCGCGTGTCATCCGCTCGAACGCCGCGAGCAGCAGGCCGACCTCATCGTCCCGGCCGATCAGCGGCGCCACGAGCCCGAGCGCCTCCAGACCGCGGGTGGGCCGCGGACCCGCGAGCACGCCGAGCACGCGATAGGCGCGGACCGCGTCCGACTTGCCCTTGAGCGCGAGATCGCCGAGCGGCTCGAAGGCGAAGCGCTGCTGCGCCATCCGGTATGTGCTCTCACTCGCGAGAATCGTGCCGGGCGGTGCGGCGGCGAGCAGGCGTGCCGCCGTGTTGACCGTGTCGCCGGTCACCGCGTACGCGCCGCCGGCGGGGGTCCCGAGGCTCCCGGCGACCACGGGTCCCGTGTTAATGCCGATGTGCAGCGTCACCGGCTCACCGAGGCGCGGCTCCCACTGGCGGCTGAGCGCCCGGATCCGCTCGAGGAGCGCGAGGCCGGCGCGCAGCGCCCGCTCCGGATCGTCCTCGTGCGCCACCGGGGCGCCGAAGACCGCCATGACTGCGTCGCCCACGAACTTCTCGACGAAGCCGTCGAACCGCTGGATCTCCTCAGCCATCATCCGGAACAGGTCATTCTGGAACGCACGCACGTCCTCCGGGTCGAGTCGCTCACTGAGCGCGGTAAACCCGGTGAGATCGGCGAAGAGCACGGTGACACGGCGGCGATCGGCGTCGCGGTCCGCCGCCGGAGCCGGCGTGGGCGCCGGCTGCTGCGCCGCCGTGCGTGGCGGTGGCGCGACGGCGGTGGGAGCCGAGAGCGCCGCGCCGCACTTCGGGCAGAAGGCGAAGTCGGACGCGCAGGCGAAGCCGCACGCCGGGCATGCAGCGGGCAGCTTGCACCCGCACTTGGGACAGAACGCGAAGTCCGATTGCGCCTCGAAGCCGCAGCCCGGACACGTCATGGCCGCGACCGTCCGGAGCAGGGGGGCCGATCGCCCCCGGGCATCACAGCGCCCGCGCCGCCGCCATCAGCTCTTCGTCGGTGGGAAAAAGGGGGAGGCCGGCGAGGCCGGCGTTGGCGCCTTCGATGCTCGCCCACCGCACGACCCCGTCGCGGTCGAGCAGGAAATGGCCGGTAAATTGTTCCTGGTGGCGCTGCATATCAGTGTCGTCGGTCTCGACCTTCTCGAAGCCGTCCAGCCCGTCGATCGCGGCGTAGGCCTGGCCGGCCTGCACGGGTACGCTCAGCTTGCGGGCCAGCTCGTTCGCCTTCGCCTCGATCGTCTCCCAGATCTCCGGCGTCATCGAAGTATTCGGAACGCCGAAGGCCCTGTGCGTGAGGAGGTCGGGGTCGGCGGCCGTCGCGAGCGGCACCGGCCGGTAGCGGAAGTAGAGGCGGGCGCGCTCGGCCGGCGACGCGACGACCGCCAGCGTCTCGACACCGAGCTCCTTGAGCTTCGCCGCGGTCCGTCCCAGCTCGACGAGCTGGCGCCGGCAGAACGCTCAGTACAAACCGCGCAGGAGCACCAGAAGAACCGGGCTCCGGCCGCGGTAATCGGCCAGCGACACATCCCCCGCCCGATGGACGGCCGGGAGCGCAAAGTCTGGCGCTGGTTCGCCCGGTTGTACGCTTGCTCGAGTCACGGTGCGCATGCCTCCTTATAATGGTTCAGCACTTCGGACTCCGTCGCGGGAGCCGCTCGATGCGTTCGAGAATCTGCCGGAAGAGGGTTCGTGTCAAGTGGCTCTCGGCCAGCTCGAGGATATAGTTACGGCTCCGCCCAGCCCCGGGCGCGCTCGACTGCCCGGCGCCAGCCGGCATAGCCCGCCTCGCGAGACGAAGTGACCGCCGACGGCGTGAAGCGGCGCTCGAGGCGCCAGCGGCTCGCCAGGTCGCCCGTCTTCCACAGCCCGGCGCCCACCCCGGCGAGGAACGCGGCACCCATCCCCGTCGTCTCGGTGACGGCGGGGCGGAGCACCTCGACGTTTAGCACGTCGGCCTGGAACTGGCAGAGAAAGTTGTTGGCCGCGGCGCCGCCGTCCACGCGCAGCGCCTGGAGCGGCGCGCCCGCCTCGAGCGTCATGGCGTCGAGCACGTCGCGGTTCTGGTAGGCGATCGCCTCGAGCGCGGCGCGCGCGATATGCGCCTTGGTGGTCCCGCGGGTGAGCCCGACAAGCACGCCGCGCGCGTACGGGTCCCAGTAGGGCGCGCCCAGGCCCGTGAAGGCCGGAACGAGGTAGACGCCGCCCGTGTCGGGCACCGACGCGGCCAGGCCCTCGGTCTCGGCCGCGCTCCCGATGATGCCCAGGCCGTCGCGGAGCCACTGGACCACGGCGCCGCCGATGAACACGCTGCCCTCGAGCGCGTAGGTCACCGCGCCGTCGAGCTGCCAGGCGACGGTGGTCAGGAGGCCGCGCTCGGACGCGACCGGTTTGTCGCCCGTGTTCAACAGAAGAAAGCAGCCGGTGCCGTAGGTGTTCTTGGCCATGCCGGGCTCGAAACAGCACTGGCCGAAGAGCGCCGATTGCTGGTCCCCGGCGATCCCCGTCACCGGGATCCCGGCGGGCAGGATGCCCGCGGCCGTCTCGCCGAAAATGCCGGCGGACGGCTTGACCTCCGGCAGGAGCGCCGCCGGCACGCCGAGCGCCTCGCACAGCGCCTCGTCCCAGCGGAGCGCGCGGATGTCGTAGCAGAGCGTCCGCGAGGCGTTGGACGGGTCCGTGGCGTGCACGGCGCCGCCGGTGAGCCGCCAGAGGAGCCACGAGTCCACGGTGCCGAAGCAGAGCTCGCCGCGCTCGGCGCGCTGCCGCGCCCCCGGCACCTCGTCGAGCAGCCAGCGGATCTTGGTGCCGGAGAAGTACGGGTCGAGCATGAGGCCGGTCTTGCGCCTGAACTCGGCCTCGTGCCCTTCGGACTTGAGGCGCTCGCAGAAGGGCGCCGTCCGGCGGCACTGCCACACGATAGCGCGGTGCACGGGGCGGCCCGAGGCGCGCTCCCACAGCACTGAAGTCTCGCGCTGGTTGGTGATACCGATGGCCGCGATGTCCGCGACCGCGACGCGCGCCGCGGCGAGGGCCTGGCCGATGGCCTGAGTCGTGGTCTGCCAGATCTCCTCGGCGTCGTGCTCGACCCAGCCCGGCTTGGGGTAGTACTGCGGCAGGAGGACGTAACCGCTCCCCCGGACCGCACCGTCGGGGTCCACGACGAGCGCGCGGGAGCCCGTCGTGCCCTGGTCCAGCGCCAGGACGAACCGGCGCGCCGTCATCGCCCGAGAAGGGTCTTGGCGACGTCAGGCTGGTCGGTGATGAGGATGGCGACGCCGGCGTCGATCTGACGCTTCATGCTCGCCGGGTCGTTCACCGTCCAGGCGCCGAGCCCGATGCCGGCCGCGCGGGCCTGCGCCACCGCCGCCGCGTCCACCGCGGTGTGCTCGACTCCGATGAAGCGAACGCCCGCTGAGCCCAGCGTCTGGAGCTCCTCCGCCAGCGACGTCCGTCCAAGCATGCGCGCAGAGTAGAGCGCGCACGTCGCGACGTCGGGGCGCAGCTCGCGGACACGCCGCCACGTGGACGCCTCGAAGGCCATGACGACTGTCGCCCCGGCCATGCCGTGGCGGTCGAGGATGGCCAGCACCTTCTCCTCGATGCCCGGGTAGCGCGCGCGCGACGGGTCGACCTTGATCTCGAGGAGCATGCGCCGTTTGCCCTTCGCCGCCACGGCCGCGACCTCGTCGAGCGTCGGCACGGTCTCCTCCGTCAGCGCGCCCGTCCTGTCCTTGAGGCGCAGCGCCTTGAGCTCGGCCACCGTGCGGTCCTTGACTGGACCTGCTCCCGTGGTGGTGCGCTCCAGCGTCGGGTCGTGAATGACCACGACCTCGCCGTCCCTCGAGAGGTGCACGTCGAACTCGATGAAATCCGCGCCCAGGGCCACCGCGTTCCGGAACGCGAGCAGGCTGTTCTCGGGCCAGAGCAGCGACCCGCCCCGGTGCGCGGCGAGGAGCGTCGCGGGCTTGTCCTGCGCGCCGGCGGATCCCGCGATCACGGCAACAGCGCCCAGCGCCCAGCCCATCACGAGCAAAGTACGCATGCTATTTCTCGCTCTCGACGAGGCCCTTCACGAACCAGCGCTGCATGAAGATGATGACGGCCACCGGCGGCAGGAGCGCCATCATAGCACCGGCCATGATGAGGTTCCACGTCGGCAGCTCCGTGCCGCTCCGCGGGATCAGCCCCTCGAGCCCGATGACCACGGTGCGCATCGCCTCGCTGTTGGTGATCAGGAGAGGCCAGAGGTACTGGTTCCAGCCGAAGATGAAGAGGACGACGAACAGCGCGGCGATGTTCGCCCACGACAGCGGCAGGAGGAACTGGAAGAGGAAGCGCATGGGCCCCGCGCCGTCGAGCTGCGCGGCTTCGGCGAGCTCGTTCGGGATCGTCATGTAGAACTGCCGGAAGAGGAAGGTCGCGGTCGCCGAGGCCATCAGCGGGATGGTCAGCCCTTGGTAGGTGTTGATCCAGCCGAGGGTGCCGACGACCTCGTAGGTGGACATGATGCGGACGGGCACGGGGAGCATGAGCGTGAGGAAGATCATCCAGAAGCAGAGCATGCGCCCGCGGAAGTCGAAGTAGACGATGGCGAAGGCCGACAGGATGGAGATGACGATCTTGCCCACCGCGACCGTCACCCCCATGACGAAGCTGTTGAAGAGCATCCGGCCCATGTGGGCCTTGCGCCAGGCCTCCGCGTAGTTCTCGAGGAGGTGCAAAGACGGGTAGAGCCGTGGCGGCCGCTGGACGACCTCCTGGATATCCTGGGTCGAGATCACGAACGCGTAGTAGAGCGGGAAGACGACCACGGCGATGCAGGCGACGAGCAGCGCGTGGACGATCGCCCTCTGCCACGGGAACGGCTTCTTCCGCTGCGCGACCACGGCGCCGGCCCGCACCCGCGCCTGCTCGAGCTGCCCGGCGCCGACGGCGCTCACCGGTATGTCACTTTCTTCTCTGCGTACTTGAACTGGAGCATGGTCAAGCCGATCACCAAGGCCATCAGGATGACTGACTGCGCCCCCGACGAGCCCGCGTTGAGCCCGATGAAGCCGTCCTTGTAGGCTTTGTAGACCATGATCATCGTCGCGTCGCCGGGCCCGCCCTTCGTCACGGCGTCGATGACGCCGAAGGACTCGAAGAAGGCGAAGACCATGTTGAGGACCACGAGGTAGAAGGTGATGGGCGAGACCAGCGGGAAGGCGATCTTCGTGAAGCGGCGCAGCGGCCCCGCCCCGTCAACGTCGGCCGCCTCGAGCACGGCGCCGGGGATGGCGAGGAGCCCCGCGATGAAGAAGGCGATGTTGTAGCCGAGGTGCGTCCACGCGGTCGCGGTCACCACCAGGGCCATGGCGACCCAACCCTTCAGCAGCCAGTTGAACTCGTAGTCCGTGATGAAGGACAGGAAATACGGCAGGACGCCGTAGGTGGGGTGAAAGATGAAGAGGAAGATGATGCCCGCCACCGCCGGCGCGATGCCGTAGGGCCAGAGCAGCAGGGTCCGGTACGCCGAGAGGCCCCGGATCTTCTGCGTGGCCAGCGCCGCCATCAACAGCGACCCCGCCACCGCAAGCACGGTCACGCTCCCGGCGAAGAGGATGGAGTTGACGACGCTCCGGTAGTACTCGGGGTCGCCCAGGAGCTTGGCGAAGTTCTCGAGCCCGATGAAGCGCGTGCTGTCGCCGAAGGGATTTACCCGGTAGACCGACAGCTGCAGCGACTTGAACGCCGGCCAGAAGAAGAACACGACGGTGACCGCCATCTGCGGGAACACCAGCAGGTATGGCAGCCACCGGCTCCTGAAGACCGTCCGCTGCATGCGTCGGGCGCGGGCGGCTACTGCTTGTTGGCCGCCGCGAACTCCTTCAAGATCTCGTTCGACTTGGCGACGGCGGCGTCGAGTCCCTGCTTGGACGTCTTCTTGCCGGCAAAGATGTTCTCCATCTCCGCCTCGATGACGTCACGGATCTGGACGAAGTTGCCGAGCCGCAGCCCCTGGCTGTTCGCGGTCGCCTTCCCCTTGGTCAGCTGCGCGAAGGCCGTGAACTGGTCCGGGAACTTCTTGAAGTGGTAGCCCGCCTCGAGATTCTTCACGGCGGTGTTGGAGATCGCGAGATAGCCGGTGGTGACGTGCCACCACATCTGCTGGTTGCTCTCGGAGAGGAACTTGAGGAACTTGGCCGTGCCGCGGTTCTCGGCGGCCGGCTTGCCCTTCATCACCCAGAGCGTGGCGCCGCCGATGATGGAGGTTGCCTTGTTGTAGGGCGGGCCCCAGTGCGGCAGCTGTCCCGTCCCCCACTGGAACTTGACGCCGCGCGTGAAACCGCCGATGAGCGCCGAGGACTGGATGTACATGGCACACTCGCCGTTGACGAACTTGGGGTCGGCCGTCCCCGCCCTCCCGCCGTAGGAGTAGACGTTGTCCTTCTGCCAGGCGGCGAGCCGGCCCAGGTGCATCACGCCGAACTCCTTGTTGATCAGGAGCTGGACGTCGACCGCTTCGAACCCGTTGCGCTTGGTCGCGAAGGGCTGATCGTGCCAGGCGTGCATGTTCTCGACCATCGTCCACGACGGCCAGCCCGTCGAGAAGCCGCACTTGGCCGCGCCCGCGGCGATGATCTTCTTCGAGTATTCCTCGACCTGCTTCCAGGTCTGCGGTGGCTTCGACGGGTCGAGCCCCGCTTTCTGGAAGGCCTCCTTGTTGTAGTAGAAGATCGGCGTCGAGGAGTTGAACGGCATGGAATAGAGGTTGCCGTCCTTCGAGTAGTACCCGACGACCGGCGCGATGAAGTCCTTCCACTCGACCGCGATCTCCTGCTCCTTCATCAGCTGGTACACGGGGAGGACCGCGCCGGACAGCAGCATGGTCTGCGTGCCGACCTCGAAGACCTGGACGACGTGCGGCGCCTGCTTCTGCCGGTAGGCGGCGATGGCCGCGGTCAGCGTCTCGGAATAGGAGCCCTTGCGGAGCGGCTTGACCTCGTACTCCGACTGGCTCTCGTTGAACTGCTTCACGAGCTCGTTGGTGGCGTCGCCCAACTGGCCGGTCATCGCGTGCCAGAAGTGGATCTCGGTCTTGGCCGAGACCGGCGCGGGCGCGAGGGCAATCACCGCCCACAGGGCGCAGGCCCACGTGGCCGAGCGCAAGAGGGTCGTGGTACGTGGCATGGCTGTCCTCCTCGTCAGGGGTGAATCCATGGGGATGCCGACGCCCGTGATGCTACCGGTGGCGTGTATCGATCGCGTTGCGGGCTCGTGAAGTTTGCGCATCGTTGCGCCAAGCGGGAGGGACTATAGCACGAATCAGGGGCCTCGGAACCTCAGGCTCCGGTCCACGCAGCCGCGGTAGGCGTCGAGCTCGGCGTCGAGCCGGCGGGGGGACCAGCCGAGGAGCGCGCCCATGCGCGAGCCGATCGTCTCGTAGCAGTCGAGGCCGAGGCAGGCGCTCTGGCCGATGGCGGTGCGCCGGAGGAGGAAGTCCTGGAGCGAGACGGCCATCTCCTCGGCCACCGCATGGTGCAGCTGGGCCACGATCTCGGGGTTGTAGGGGCACAGCCGCGCGGTGCCATCGGGAAGCTTCTTCGCCAGCTCGAGCACGCGCGGGTAGCCGCGGCCGTAGGTCTCGACGAGGATCTGGAGGGTTTCGCGCGACAGCCCCGTCGCGGCGATCTCCTCGGACACGTCCAGCCACGCCCGCGCCTCGACCTTGCCGGCTTCGTCGTCGAGCCCGTCGAGCGTGAGCCCGGCCGTCCGCGAGGGCGCCCGGCGGCCGAGCGACCTCATCACGCGATCCCCGACCTCCTCGGCCAGGCTCCTGAAGCAGGTCAGCTTGGTGCCCGTGATGGAGAGGAAGCGGCCTTCCGGTCCCTCGACCACGACCTTGTGGTCGCGGGAGACCTTGGAGGCGGAGGCGCCCTCCTCGAAGGCCAGCGGCCTCACCCCGGCCCACGTATAGACGACCTGGTCGAAGGCCACGCGCGGGTCGGGCAGCGCCGGGCGAACGGCATCCAGCAGGTACTCGACCTCCTCGCGCGTGGCCCAGAGACGGTCCGGGTCGCCGTCAAAATCGGTGTCCGTGGTGCCGACCATGGAGAACTCGCGCCACGGAATCACGAAGATCATGCGGTCGTCGCCCGTCGAGAGGTAGACGGCCCGGTCCGTCATGCGCGGCAGCATGCAGTGGATGCCCTTGGTCGTCCGGAGGATGGATCGACCCGCCTCGCTCACGCCCGCCAGCTCCCGCAGGCGGTCGACCCAGGGCCCGGCGCAGTTGACGATGACTGGGGCGCGCACGGCGTGCACCCGGCCGGTCAGGAGATCGCGCACCCGCACGCCGTCGATGCCCCCGGAGCCGCGCGTGACCTCTTCCACCTCGCAGTAGTTGTGCACGCGGGCGCCGTGGCGGGCGGCGGACAGCGCGTTCTCGAGGCAGAGCCGCTCGGGGAAGAGCAGGAGGTCGTCGAAGTAGTAGCCGGCCCCGCGGAGGTCCCGCGCCTGGATGGACGGCTCGAGGGCGAGCGCGTCCACCGCCCGGACCACGCGGAAGCGCTCCCGCTTCCTGCCCGGCGTCAGGAGGTCGTAGAGCCACATGCCGATGCGAACGGTGATGAGCCCGCGCTTGGAGCCGCGGTAGACCGGGACCAGGAAGGGCAGCGGGCGCACGAGGTGCGGCGCCAGACGCTCGAGCGTCTTCTTCTCGCGGAGAGATTCGCGGACGAGCCTGAAGTCGAACAGCTCGAGGTAGCGCAGGCCGCCGTGGATGAGCTTAGAGGACTTGGAGGAGGTGCCGGAGGCGAAGTCGCCCTTTTCGAGGAGGGCGACCGAAGCGCCGCGAAGGACCAGGTCGCGCGCCACGCCCGCGCCCGCCATCCCGCCGCCTATCACGACGGCGTCGAAGGTCGCGGTATCGATCCCGTTCAGCCGGCTCACGCGATCAGCTCCCGGACCGATCGTAGCACGTGGTCGGGAGCGAGCGCGGCGATTCGCGGGTCGTCGGGGCGCGTGACGCCGGAGAGCACGAGGATGGTCGCGAGTCCCATCCGCTTGCCCATGACCATGTCGGTCTCGATGCGGTCGCCGACGATGACGGAGTCCGATGCGGGGCAGCCGAGGGCCTGGAGCGCGACCTCGAGGATGATGGGCGAGGGCTTGCCCACGATGGCCTCGACTTTGCGGTCGGTGACAGCTTCGACGGCCGCGATCATGCCGGCGCAGTCGGGGATCTCGCCGCCCTCGACCGGGCAGGTGCGGTCCGGGTTGGTCGCGATGAGCCGCGCGCCCTGCTTCACGGCCTGGAGCGCCGTGTTGAGCTTGGCGTACGTGAAGGTCCGGTCGAAGGCGATCACCACCCACCGCACGCGTGGGTCGTCGCGCACCTCGAAGCCGTGCGCGCGCATCTCCGCCAGCATCGGCGGCTCACCGATGACGAAAACCGGCGCGCCGGGGTCGAGGGCGCGGAGGTGGCGCGCGAGGACGAGCGACGAGTTGATCACGTCGTCGGCCGAGGCCGGCACCCCCAGGCGGCTGAGCTTGGCGGCGTAGTCCTCGCGGGTCTGGAGCGGCTTGTTCGAGAGAAAACCCACGCGCCTGCCGTCGGCGCGCAGCGCGGCGATGGCCTCTGCCGCGCCGGGGATCAGCGCCTCGCCGAGGTAGATGGTGCCGTCGAGGTCGAAGAGCCAGCCGCGGTACGGAAACCTGATCGCCAATTAGGATTCCGTCCCGGAAGTTCGCGTGCAGATTAGTGGACGGGGACGGGGGTGCCCTCCCCGGACCACGCTGACTCGCAACCCGCTATCCCTTCTCGTCAGGGGCCACGAGACTTCAGTCCGCCGCTTCGACGACCCGCAGAAGATACGGGTCCGGGGAGGGCACCCCCGTCCCCGTCCTCCGCTGTGCGTCGATCGACTTCTCGCGTCCTGAGTCAGCGGGGCGTCCACTCGCGCGAAGCCGGGTGGGGCCGGGGGCCCTCCCCGTGGACCCGTATCTTCTGCGCGTTGCCGAAGCCGACAACCGGGATCTCGTGGCTCCTTAGGAGACGCTCCAGCGGGGCGCGAGTCAGCGTGGTCCACGGGGAGGGCCCCCGGCCCCGCCCGGCGCCTCATCAGCGGATTTCTGGGTCGGGACACTAGCGGAGGAGCGGCAGGACCGCTGACTGTGCCAGATCGAAAATCGGCGCGGGCATGATCCCGAGCTGAATCACGCCCCAGAGGGCGACGACCAGGGCGAGCGCGCCCGCGAAAGAGGGCGCGAGCACGGTCGGCGTCCCTTCCGGCTCGCGCATGTACATGCTGACGATGACGCGCAGATAGTAGTAGGCCGCCACGGCCGAGTTGAGCACGCCGATGACCGCCAGCCAGATGTAGCCCGACCGGATCGCGGCGCCGAACAGGTAGAACTTGCCGACGAAGCCCGCCGTCGGCGGAATGCCGACCAGCGAGAGAAGGAACACGGACAGCGCGAGCGCCGCCAGCGGGTGACGCGCCGCGAGACCGGCCGTGTCCCCGATGCGCACGGCCTCCTCGCCGCCGCGCTCGAGCAGCAGGATCACGCCGAAGGCGCCGGCCGTCGTGAACGTGTACACGAGGAGATAGAAGAGCACGCCGCCGTTGCCGAAAGAGCCGCCCGCGACGATGCCGACCAGCATGTAGCCGACGTGGGCGATGGAGGAGTACGCGAGCATGCGCTTGAGGTTCTGCTGGGCGATGGCGACCACGTTGCCGAGGGTCATGCTCAGCACGGCCAGCCCCCAGAAGAGCCACGCCCACTCGCCCTGGAGCGGCCGGAGCGCCACGAGCAGCACCCGCACCAGCGCCGCAAAGGCCGCGGCCTTCGATCCGGTGGCGATGAATGCCGTCACCGACGTCGGGGCGCCCTCGTAGACGTCCGCCGTCCACATGTGGAACGGCACCGCGGAGATCTTGAAGCCGAAGCCCACCA
Source organism: Candidatus Rokuibacteriota bacterium (assembly GCA_030647435.1). Lineage (NCBI taxonomy): Bacteria > Candidatus Rokuibacteriota > Candidatus Rokuibacteriota bacterium. The sequence goes on along the minus strand of JAUSJX010000007.1, from coordinate 8,926 downwards.
GGAGGAGCCCGAAACCGATCAGGAGCAGCGGGTCACGCGCCGCCCCCGCGGCAACGGCCGCGCCGATCTTGTTGAAGTTGGTCGAGCCCGTCGCGCCGTAGATCAGCGCGATGCCGTAGAGGAAAAAACCCGAGGCGAAGGCGCCCAGCAGGAAGTACTTCATCGAGGCCTCGCCCGCCTCGATCCGCGTGCGGAAGATGCCCGCCAGAACGTACAGGGCCAGCGACATGGTCTCGAGCCCGAGGAAGACGACGATCAGGTCGTTGGCGCCGGCCATCACGACCATGCCCGTGGCGGCGAACAGCACGAGGATGTAGAACTCGCCCGTCTCCATCCCCAGGCGCTGCAGGTAGTCGATCGACAGGAGCAGCACCAGCCCCGTCGCGTACCCGATGACGAGCGTCAGGAACAGGGTGAAGTTGTCAAGCACGACCATGCCCTGAAAGCCGGACTCTTCCGAGCCCCAGAGCAGCACCGTGGCGACGAGCGCGGCGGCGACCCCCGCCAGCCCCACGAAGGCCATGTGCTCGCGGCGCTGCCGCGGCGGCAGGAGATCGAGCAGCATCAGGACGAAGCCCGTCACCGCCAGCACCGCGGCCGGCGCGATGACGCGCAGGCTCACCACGGGGAGCAGGATCGAGTCTGTCATCGTGATGCCATCGCGGCCGTCGCGGCCGCTTTCGTCTGGACCTGGGTGATGAGCGCCTGGACGCTCGCCTCGGTCTTGCCCGTGAACGCGACCGGGTACACGCCGATCCAGACGATGAAGACAAGCACCGGCACCAGGATGACCCACTCGCGGAGGGACAGGTCCGGGAGCCGGCGGTTCTCTTCATGCGTCACTTCGCCGAAGATCACCCGCTGGTACATCCACAGGAGATAGACGGCGGCGAAGATGATCCCCGTCGTGGCGAGCACGGCTGCCGGCCGGTGAACCTGGAAGGCGCCGACCAGGATGAGGAACTCGCCCACGAACCCGTTGAGCCCCGGCAGGCCGATGGAGGAAAGGGTCACGATGAGGAAGATCACCGAGAGCGCCGGCACGACGCTCCACAGCCCGCCGTAGTCGGCGATGAGCCGGGTGTGCCGCCGCTCGTAGAGCATGCCCACGATCAGGAAGAGCGCGCCCGTCGAGAGGCCGTGGTTGACCATCTGGATGATGGCGCCGACCATGCCCTGCGGGTTCAGCGTGAACAGTCCGAGCACCACGAAGCCCAGGTGGCTGACGCTCGAGTAGGCGACCAGTTTCTTCATGTCGGCCTGCACCGTCGAGACCCAGGCGCCGTAGATGATGCCGATCACGGCCAGCGCGAACATCCACGGCGCGAAGGTCATGGTCGCCTGGGGGAAGAGCGGCAGGCAGAAGCGGAGGAATCCGTACGTGCCCATCTTCAGCAGCACGCCCGCCAGGATCACGCTGCCCGGCGTGGGCGCCTCGGTGTGAGCGTCGGGCAGCCAGGTGTGGAACGGCCACATCGGCACCTTGATGGCGAAGGCCAGCGCGAAGGCGAGAAACATGAGGTTCTGCGCCCGGCCGGCGGGCAGCACGTAGCGCACGAGCACCGGCAGGTCGAAGGTGTAGGCGCCCGTCGCCGCCCCGTGGAGGAAGTAGAGCGCGAGGATGGCGACCAGCATCAGCAGCGAGCCGAAGAGCGTGTACAGCACGAACTTGACCGCGGCATATACCCTATTGGGCCCGCCCCAGATCCCGATGATGAGGTACATCGGGATCAGCATCGCCTCCCAGAAGACGTAGAAGAGGAAGAGGTCGAGCGCCACGAACACGCCCAGCATCCCCGTCTCGAGCAGCAGCATCGTGATCGCGAACTCCTTCCAGCGTCGCTCGATCGAGTGCCACGAGGAGAGCAGGACGAGCGGCATCAGGAAGGTCGTCAGCAGCACCAGCAGCAGGCTGATCCCGTCCACGCCCAGGTGGTACGAGACGCCGAGGGTGGGCATCCACGCGCGTTGCTCGACGAACTGGTAGGCGGACAGCGACGCGTCGAAGCGCGTGAACAGCGGCACCGAGACCGCGAAGGTCACGATGCTCGTTGCGAGGGCGGTCACCTTGACCATGCCCTCCCAGCGGCGCGGCAGGACGAAGATGAGGGCGGCGCCCACCACGGGCAGGAAGGTCACCGCCGACAGGACCGCTCTCACGGGCGCGCCGCGAGCAGGAAGGCGACCAGGGCGACCGCGCCCAGGAGCATCCCGAGCGCGTAGTTCATCACGAAGCCCGTCTGGATCCGGCGCAGCCCCAGCGACCATGCGACGACGGCCGATGCGACCCCGTTGACGAGGCCGTCGATCACCTTGACGTCAACGACGCGCGCGCACCAGAGGCAGAGACGGTAGATGGGCCGGACGAAGAGCGCGTCGTAGATCTCGTCGACGTAGTACTTGTTCAGCACGATCCGGTGCATCACGTTGCGCGGCACGCCGATGCGAGAGGCATCCACCGGGCCGCGGCCGTAGACGAGCCACGCGACGAAGACGCCGCCCACGGCCACCATGACCGGCACGGCCGCCAGCGCGAGCGCCGTCACGCCGCCGTGCTCCGCCAGGTGAAGCGGCAGCACCGGCGCCAGGAAGCGGGCGAAGGCCGTGCCCTGGGAGGACGGCACGCCGACGATGCCCGCGAGCGCTGTGAGGACGGCCAGCGCGGCCAGCGGCAGCGTCATGACAGCCGGCGACTCGTGGATGTGGTGCGCCGCCTCCTTGGACATGCGCGGCGAACCGAAGAAGGCCAGCAGGACCACGCGCGCCGTGTAGAACGCGGTCAGCAGCACGCCCAGCAGGAGGACGGCCCAGAGCGCCACGTGTCCTTCGTGGAATGCCGAGGCCAGGATCTCGTCCTTGGAGAAGAAGCCGGCGAAGGGCGGGATGCCCGCGAGGCCGATCGCCCCGACGAGGAACGTGACGGTGGTTACGAGCATGCGCGGCGCGATCCCGCCCATCTTGCGCAGATCCTGCTCGCCGTGGAGACCGTGGATGACGCTGCCCGCCCCCAGGAAGAGGAGCGCCTTGAAGAAGGCGTGGGTCACGAGGTGGAAGATGCCGGCGGCATACGCGCCGACGCCCACGGCCGCGAACATATAGCCCAGCTGGCTGATGGTCGAATACGCGAGCACGCGCTTGATGTCCGTCTGCGCGAGCGCGATGCTCGCCGCGAAGAGCGCGGTCAAGCCGCCGACCCAGGCGACGATCTCGAGCGAGAGCGGCGCCATCTCGAAGAGCTTGTGGCAGCGCGCGACCATGTACACGCCCGCCGTCACCATCGTGGCCGCGTGGATCAGGGCCGACACCGGCGTCGGGCCCTCCATCGCGTCGGGCAGCCAGGTGAACAGCGGCAGCTGCGCCGACTTGCCGCACGCGCCCATGAAGAGCAGCAAGGCGATCGCGAGGTACGTGCCGCCGCCGACGGCGTCGGTGGCCTTGGCAAAGACCTCGCCGTACGTGAGCGTGCCGAACGTAGTCCAGATGAGCATGATGCCGAGGCCGAAGCCGAAGTCGCCGACGCGGTTGACGATGAAAGCCTTCTTGCCCGCGTCCGAGGCCGACTGCTTCTGGTACCAGAACCCGATCAGGAGGTACGAGCAGAGCCCGACCGCCTCCCAGAACACGTAGAGGAGGAGGAAGTCGCCCGCCAGCACCAGCATGACCATGGAGAAGACGAAGAGGTTGAGGTAGGTAAAGAAGCGGGCGAAGCCGGCATCCCCGTGCATGTAGCCGGCGGAGTAGAGGTGGATCAGGAAGCCCACGCCGGTGACGACGAGCAGCATGACGGCCGAGAGCTGGTCCACCTGCACCGCGACCGCCGTCTTGAAGCCGCCCGCGCTGATCCATGGAAAGAGCTGGCCCACGTACGTCTCGCCGTGGAGCACGCGCGCGAAGACGAAGCACGAGGCGAGAAAGGACAGGCCCAGCGCGGGGACGGCGATCCAGTGCGCGAAGCGTCCGGTGAGGCGGCCGAAGAGCGCGTTGGCCAGCGCGCCCGCGAGCGGGAAGAGCGGGATCAGCCAGACGAGTCGTGACATTGTGCTTTTAGGTACAAACCCGCCACACTCTATCGGAAGGGGTGGGGGGTGTCAAGAACGCGGGGGCGCGGCGCGCGTCAGGAGCCGCGGAGCCGCGGGTCCAGCGTGTCGCGGAGCGCGTCGCCCAGCAGGTTCGTGCCGAAGACGGCCACGCTGATGGCGAGTCCGGGGTAGATCACGAGCCACGGCGCCTTCTGAGCGTACTCGGCGGCGGCAATCGACAGCATCCGCCCCCAGGACGGGTAGGGCTCCGGAATGCCGAGTCCGAGGAACGAGAGCGCCGCCTCGGCCAGGATGGCGCCGCCGACCTGGGCGGTGACCAGCACGACGAAGGGCCCGAAGGTGTTCGGCAGGATGTGAAGGAAGGCGACCCGCGAATGGCTGACGCCCAAGGCGCGGGCCGCCTCGATGAAGGCAAATTCGCGGATGGCAAGCACGCTGGCGCGAACGACGCGGGCAGCGCGCGGCGCGATCACCACCGAGATGGCGATGATGGTATTGATGAGCGAGGGGCCGAGGGCCGCCGCCATGACCAGGGCCAGGACCAGGATCGGAAGCGCCTGCATGATGTCCATCAGCCGCTGGGCGATCAGGTCCGTCTTGCCTCCGACGTAGCCCGATACGAGCCCGATCAGCCCCCCCGTCACCGCTCCCATGAGCGTGGAGGAGACGCCCACGAGGAGCGAGATGCGGGCGCCGTACACGACCCGGCTCCAAAGATCGCGGCCGAGGTTGTCCGTCCCCAGCCAGAACTCGGCGCCGGGCGCCACCAGCACGCGCATCGAGGTGCGGATCGGGTTGTGGGTGGCGAGAATCCCGGCGAGGGCGGCGGCGAGGATCAGGAGCAGCATCAAGAGCCCGCCGGCAGCGCCGAGGGGATTCTTTCGCACGAACAGCCAGAGGGCGCCACCCCATCCGCGCTCCTCCGGGAGGGCGGCCGGCACCGCGACGTCCAGCGCGCGGATTGCCATCAGGCCCTTCCGTACTTGATCCGCGGGTCGAGCCACGTGTAAAGAAGATCGACGGCGAGGTTGGCCAGCACCACCACCACCGCGATCAGCATGACCAGGTTCTGGACGATCGGGTAGTCGCGGACCTGGATGGCGTCGACCAGGTAGCGCGCCACGCCGGGCAGGTTGAAGACGGTCTCGGTGACGATCAGGCCCCCGATGAGGAACGCGAACTCGATGCCGATGAGCGTGATGACGGGCAGCGAGGCGTTCTTGAATGCGTGCCGCCATACCACCTGGGTCTCCCGCTGGCCCTTGGCCCACGCCGTCCGGATATAGTCCTCCCGCAGCACCTCGAGCATGGCCGAGCGCGTGATGCGCATGATGAGGGCGGAGCTGCGGTAGCCCACCGCCAGCCCCGGCAGGAGAAACTGGAACAGATTGGCGCCCAGGTTCTCGAATGGCGAGACGTAGGTCATCGACGGGATCAAGCCGAGCGAACGGACGAGCACCAGGATCACGATCATCCCGAGCCAGAAGGACGGCATGGACAGGCCGGCGAGGGACAGGACGCGCAGCGCGTAGTCGAGGGGACGACCCCGCCGCGTGGCGCTGATCACGCCCGCCGGCACGCCGAGAAGCACCGAGAAGCCGAGGGCCAGCACCGCCAGCTCCAGCGTGACGGGCAGTCGCGGCTTGATCACCTCCCACGCGGGAAGGTCGTAGCGATACGACTTGCCGAGATCACCGCGGACGAATTCGCCGAGCCAGTGCGCGTACTGCACGGCGACGGGCTTGTCGATTCCCAGCTCCGCCTCCAGGCGCTTGCGGTCCGCCTCGTCAACGTAGCCGGCCGACTCGAAAACGATGTCGGTGATATTGCCGGGCGCCAGACGCATGAGGACGAAGATGAGGATGGACATCCCCAGGAGGGTGACGCCCGCGATGACGAGACGCTTGAAGACGTAGACACGCATGGCGCTTCGGGGTCGGAGGCGAGGGCGCCCGGCCCCGTCTGCTTTACTTGTCCAGCCAGACGTCCTGGCGCCGGCTCACGTTGTAGATGGAGTTCTCGTGCACGACCCAGCCCTTGACGTGCGGCCACAGCACATAGTGTTGCTTGGCCCAGCCGAGGATCGGCCGCGCCCCGTCCGCCTGGAGCTTTCGATCGATCTCGTTAACCAGCGCGAGCCGCTTCTTCGGATCGAGGGTCTGCGACTGCTCGACCATGAGCCGGTCGATCTCCTCCGAGCAGTAGCCGGAGAAGTTCCGCTGCGATCCGCACCGGTAGTTCTCGAAGAGCTGGGCGTCGGGGTCGTCGATGCCGATGCCGGTGAGGTTCAGCGCGACCTGGTACTCGAGCCGGGTCATCTTCGGGTGCCAGACCCCGGTCTCGATCTGCTCGAGGGTGGTCTCGACCCCGATCTGCTGGAGTTGGTCGACCATCCAGCTCGCGGTGTCCACGTACAGCGCGAGCGCGCGGGTGGACAGCGTGAACTTGAGCGGATTGCCAGGGCCGAAGCCGGCCTCGGCGAGGAGCTTCCTGGCCTCGGCCTTTTGCTTGGCCGGATCACCCATCCCGGCGAGCCGGGCGACCTCGACGGCGGGCAGCCCCCAAACGCCGGCCGGCCGCGGCAGCAAAGCTCCGCCGAACGTGGCCGCGCCCTGCCGCGGCCCCACCAGGTACCCCTTGCGGTCGAGCGCCAGATTGATCGCCTGCCGCACCCGTCGGTCGTTGAATGGCGGCTTCTTGAAGTTGATGAGGACATTGTCGTTGACGTTGTTGTCCATCTCGACCACGACCAGCTTCGGCGCGCCCTTCTTGGCGTCCTCGGCATTCGTCCGGTTCCAGCCGGTGCCCGCCAGGTCGAGCTGGCCCGACTGGACCGCCGCAATCTGGGTCGAGCGGTCCCGGATGACCACGAACTTGATCCCGTCGAGGTACGGCCGGCCCTTGACGAAGTAGTCGGGGTTCTTCACGTACTCGATGTACTCGCCGGGCTTGTTCTCCTTGAGCTTGAACGGCCCGGTGCCGACGCAGCGGTTCTTGAACTCGGCGAGCGGCACGTGCGCCGGGTAGACGGGCGAGTAGCCCGAAGCCAGCATGGGGAGGAGCGACGGCTGCGGACGCTTGAGCCGGAAGACCACCGTGTACGAGTCCGGCGCCTCGATCGCGTCGATGTTCTCGAACCAGAGCTTGCGCGGGTTGACTTTGAGCTTGGCCTTGGCGTCGGGCGCCCCGCGCACCATGTCGAAGGTGTACTTCACGTCCTGCGACGTAAATGGCTTGCCGTCATGCCACCTGACGTCCCGGCGGAGGAAGAAGACCAGGTTCCGGTGGCCGTCCTGCCACGACCACTTCTCCGCCAGCTCGGGAATCAGCGTGTCGACGCTCTCCTGCTTCTTGGCTGGATCGTAGTAGACGAGGTTGTTGAAGCAGGGGCTGGCCTGCTGCGTCGTGGCAACGGTGGACTCTTCGTGGGGGGAGAGGCTCGGCGTCGCGGACAGCGGGTGGGTGACGAGCACCCCGCCGTATTTTGGAGTCTGCGACGCCTGGGGAGTCTGCGACGGCTGGGAGGTCGGCGAGGCCCGAGGCGCCTGCGCCCTGGCTGGGGCCATCGTGCCGAGCAATGTGAGGACGGATACCAGGGAGAGCAGCAGGGCAAGCGGCCGCGAAACTGTCATGGCGACCTCCGCGAAAACGGATCGGTTCGACGCCGGACCGTGAGCGAGAAGTGAGTCTAGCCGACGCCGGCCCTGCTGGCAAGTGCACGGAAGCGGGCGGAGGGGTGCGGCTGCGGGGCCGGGGGGGCGCCGCCGGGTGGCCGGGGCAGCAGCGAGAGACGGACTGCGCTGCGGGCTCCGTGAGGGCGCGGCGGGCGCGGGTGGGGCGGGGCCGGGCGGCGCGGGGGCGCCGGAGCGGGCACGGTGGGCGAGGATGGCCTGCCCGGCGAGGGGATCCTGCACGGTGGGATGACGCGCAGGCGGCCACCACAGCGGGGACAGGCGAGGACATCGAGAGCGAACCCGCGGCGCATCAGCGCGGCCCAGGTCCACGGGTCCGGGGTACCGGCGGCGCGGGGACTGGCCTCGAGCGAGCACACGGTGACGTCAGGGGACGCGCGGCCGTCGCGGACGCCCTGTGAGCGCCAGCGCGCCTGCGGGGCGAGGACGCCGTGCTAGCGCACCAAGGTGATCGCCGGGCGAGGCGTGATCGCGGCGAGCGTCTCCAGCAGTTCGATGGGCTCGAAGAGGCGAGGCGAGGTGCCATCGCGCCAGACCGTCTGCAGCGTGACGAGGACACGCCCGTCGGGCCGGAGCGGGACGCGGGCCTGGGCGAGCGGGGGGCGGAGGAGGTAGCGGCAGAGCTGTGCGAGGCGGGCGCGATCGGTGGGGGGGACCCAGACGCGGGTGTGGAGATCGACGCCGTCGAGCTGGGCCTGGCGGGGCCCGCGGGAGCTGACGGGGTCCAACGCCGGCTCGTCGCCGACGCGCCGGACGCGAGCGCCGGCGCGGGGACCGAGGGCGACGCGGCCCTGGACGGCGGCGCGGACGAGACCGGCCAGCCCGGGCGAGGGCTCGCTGAGGGGATCGGGCGGCGCGCGGTCATCTGCAGGCTCGAGCTGGCGGCGGGCGAGCCGCCGTCCCCCGCGGGCACGGACGGTGGCGAGGACGTGCGCCACGTCCTCGTCGCTCGGGAGGGGTGCAGGGTGAAAGGTGAGGTGTCCGGGTCGAGTCTCGCTGAAGGCGCCGTCGAGCACGAGCGTGTGGAAGTGGATATTCAATTGCAGCCCGCTGCGAAGCACCAGACAAACTAAGACAAAGCGCACTACCAAGGCCAAGCAGAACGCGACGAAGCCCCTTCGGCCTCGGACGGGTGAGCTCGCGAGCGGGCCGATGGCGACGATCCGGTTGCCAGTTCATCCGCTCTATGGCGAG